>NZ_JBQCVG010000006.1:0-197241 GCF_051958615.1 Neisseria sp. P0009.S008 | reverse complement strand
GCTGAGTCCTGTCGCATACAGAACCCAGCTTACACAGAGCGCCTGAATAGGCTTTTATGAGTGTCCAAGATTTGGGGCCAGTTCATTTTTTTGCTATTATGTATATATAATAAAAAGCAAGTCTGGAAAAATGTCTTATGAATAATGTAATGCGGATCATGATACCGATTTTTGCGGCTTCTTTCATCTCTGCGGCGTTTGGTGCAGATTTGTTGTTGGCGCAGGAATATAAAAATCAAGATATTGCCGGTTGGGCCATGAGTGAAAAGTTGGATGGCGTACGCGCGTATTGGGACGGCAGGCGGCTGGTCAGTCGTCAGGGTTATGCGTTTACACCACCCAAAGGTTTTACAGCAGGTTTTCCGCCGTTTCCGATGGATGGTGAGTTGTACAGCGGACGAGGGCGGTTTGAGCAAATTTCCGCGACGGTGCGTTCTGCCTCGGGAAATTGGGACGGCATCCGTTTGCATGTTTTTGATGTGCCGCAGGCGCAGGGTAATCTGTATCAGCGGCTGGAAACGGCTTCGAAATGGCTGAAATCACACCCGTCGGCACGGTTTACGGTCATTCCGCAAGTCAAGGTGCGCGACAAACAGCATGCTTTGGATTTTTTGAAACAAGTCGAAGCGCTGGGTGGGGAAGGTGTGATGCTGCGTCAACCTGAAGCCCGTTATGCAAGCGGTAGAAATGGGCAGCTGTTGAAGCTGAAAAGTGAATATGATGATGAATGTACGGTAACGCGTCATTATGAGGGCAAAGGGCGCAATGTCGGGCGTTTGGGTGCGGTAGGATGCAAAAACCAATATGGCGAGTTTCGTATCGGCAGCGGTTTTAAGGATAAAGACCGCGACCATCCGCCGAAAATCGGTGCACTGATTACTTACCGTTATCGTGGTTTTACGCAAAAGGGAACGCCGAAATTTGCAACATTTGTCAGGGTGCGCTCGGATCGATAAAACAAATGAAAGGCCGTCTGAAAATAGGTTTCAGACGGCCTTTCATATAGATGTTGTATAGCCTTTTATAAGGTTTCCAATACATCAGGCAATTCGGCCAAGCTGTTGAGCATGGCGACATGGGGCAGGGCGGAAAGCTGTTGGGCGGTATGTGCGCCGGTGGTGACTGCGATGGCGCGGATTTTGGCGTTGGCAGCCATTTCTAGGTCGTGGGTGGTATCGCCGACGACGACGGCCTCTTCCGGTTCAACACCCAGTCGGTCGCAGAGGGCAAGTACCATGTCGGGCGCGGGTTTGGACGGATATTCGCTAGCGCAGGCGGTTTCCAGCCAAAAGGCTTGGGTGTTGGTTTGTGCGATGGCTTTGTCCAAGCCGCTCCGGCCTTTGCCGGTGGCGATGGCAAGCCAATAACCTTGTTGTTGCAAGCGTTGCAGGCAGGACAGGGCTTCGGGGAACAGGGTCATATTGTGATTGTTGGGATTGAGGTAGTGCGCGGCATAGGTCTCAATCAGGGTTTCCTGAACGTGTTCGCTGACGTTGTGGGCAAGGCGGCGAATGATGCCGGACAGGCTGTATCCGATGAGCGGACGGATTTGGTCGGCTTCGGGAACGGGCAGGCCGCAATCGGCAAAGCTTTGCTGAAAGGTGTGGATGATGGGGTTGGTGGTGTCGGCAAGCGTGCCGTCCCAGTCGAAAATGATGAGTTTGGGTTTCATGGGTTTCCTTTCAGACGGCCTTTTCCTGATTTTCCAACATTACAATGAATTGCGCCAATTCTTGCGGCAGGGGGGCTTTCAGGATCAGTTTTTCGCCGGTCAGCGGATGGGCGAGGTGCAGCTCGGAAGCATGCAGGAACATTCTTTTCAAACCGAGTTTTTGCAGGCGTTTGTTGGCCTGATAGTCGCCGTAGCGTTCGTCTCCGGCAATGGGGCAGTCTTGCGATTGCAGGTGGACGCGGATTTGGTGGGTACGGCCGGTTTTCAGGGTGGCTTCGACAAAGGTCAGGTCGGAAAGGCCGACTTGGTGCAAAAGGCCGTCTGAAAAACGGTTTAACACGCGGAAGATGGTGTGGGCGGATTGGCCGTCTTCGCTGACGCGCACCATTTTTTCGCCTTGTGCGCCGGTGTATTTGAACAGGGGGAGCTTGACGTGGAAGCAGTCGTTCGGCAGCCTGCCGACACCCAGCGCAAGATAGATTTTTTTCGGATGGTCGTTGCGGATGGCTTCGTGCAGTTTTACCAAGGCGCTGCGTTTTTTTGCAATCATCAAAAGGCCGCTGGTATCTTTGTCGAGGCGGTGGACGAGTTCGAGATAACGCGCTTCGGGACGGGCGCGGCGGATTTGTTCGATGACGCCGAAGCTCACGCCGCTGCCGCCGTGGACGGCGACGCCGGATGGTTTGTTGATGACCAAAAGCGCATCGTCTTCGTAAACGATGTCAAACTCGCGCGCAGGCGCGGCCTGGCTTTCAGACGGCCTTTGTTTTTCGGCGATGCGTATCGGCGGAATGCGGACGGTATCGCCTGCCTGAATGCGGTTGTCGGGTTTGCAGCGTTTTTTGTTCAGTCGCACTTCGCCGGCGCGGATAATGCGGTGGATATGGCTTTTCGGGACGCCTTTGAGGATTTTTATCAGATAGTTATCAAGGCGTTGGCCTTCCGCGTGTTCGGCAACGGCAATCAGGCTGACTGAATCTTTGCGTATTGCGTGCATTTTCTCTATAATCCCAAAACGTCCGTTTCGGGACCCGAACCTGCCGTTGCAGGCCGTCTGAAACGGATTTATTGTTAAAACGAGATTTTATATTAAAAACGCACTCCGCAAAGCATTTCCTTGTGTTTGTTCAAAGCCGGCAAACGCAATCCCGTAATTAAGTTTGAATTGAACCTGCCGTCCGGCCGGGCGTAAGACGCAGTCCGCGCAGCACCGTCCGAAATTACCGGCGCTACGATAATAAGAAGATGTAGGCTGCCTTAATTTTGTCCGAAGCATCAGCATTCGGACGGCAGCGGAACCATCAACCTTTCCGCCGCATTGTTCTTTATTTCCTTCTTTATCCGAATCCGTCCGCACATGGCTTGAGCTCAAGCATGCAACCTTGCGGATTTCAAATCAAATACTGGTTACACGGGGATTTTCCCATCTTGCCTTTGAAGAGTGCCAACCGGACAGACAGGCCGTCTGAAAAAGATATTCACAAATCAAACGGCCGCTGTTCACGAGGTGACTATGAAAAGAATGTTATTCAACGCAACGCAGGCCGAAGAGCTGCGCGTTGCCATTGTCGATGGCCAAAACCTTTTGGACTTGGACATCGAAACGCTGGGCAAAGAACAGCGTAAAGGCAATATCTACAAAGGTATCATTACCCGCATCGAGCCGTCGCTGGAAGCGTGTTTCGTCGATTACGGAACCGACCGCCACGGCTTTTTGCCGTTTAAGGAAGTATCGCGTTCGTATTTCCGCGATTACGAAGGCGGCAGGGCGCGAATTCAAGACGTGCTCAAAGAAGGCATGGAAGTTATCGTCCAAGTTGAAAAAGACGAACGCGGCAACAAAGGCGCGGCGCTGACCACTTTCATCAGCCTGGCTGGCCGCTATTTGGTATTGATGCCGAACAACCCGCGCGGCGGCGGCGTATCCCGCCGTATCGAAGGCGAAGAGCGTCAAGAGTTGAAAGCCGCCATGGCCGAACTCGACATTCCAAACGGCATGAGCATCATTGCCCGTACTGCCGGCATCGGCCGCAGCGCGGAAGAGTTGGAATGGGACTTGAACTACCTCAAGCAACTCTGGAAAGCCATCGAAGAAGCAGGCAAAGCACATCATGACCCTTACCTGCTCTTTATGGAAAGCTCGCTGCTGATTCGTGCGATTCGCGACTATTTCCGTCCCGATATCGGCGAGATTTTGGTGGACAATCAAGAAGTTCACGACCAAGTTGCCGAGTTCATGAGCTACGTCATGCCGAGCAATGTAGGCCGTCTGAAACTCTATCAAGACCACACGCCACTGTTCTCCCGTTTCCAAATCGAACACCAAATCGAAAGTGCGTTCTCACGCAGCGTCAGCCTGCCTTCCGGCGGCGCGATTGTGATCGACCACACCGAAGCCCTGGTTTCCATCGACGTCAACTCTGCGCGCGCTACACGCGGCTCTGACATTGAAGACACCGCGTTCAAAACCAATATGGAAGCCGCCGAAGAGGTTGCCCGTCAAATGCGCCTGCGCGACTTGGGCGGTTTGGTCGTCATCGACTTCATCGACATGGAAAATCCGAAACATCAGCGCGATGTTGAAAACGTTCTGCGCGATGCGCTCAAAAAAGACCGCGCCCGCGTGCAAATGGGCAAACTTTCGCGTTTCGGCCTTTTGGAATTGAGCCGCCAACGTTTGAAACCGGCTTTGGGCGAAAGCAGCCACGTTGCTTGTCCGCGCTGCGCCGGTACCGGCGTCATCCGCGGTATCGAATCCACCGCCCTGCACGTTTTGCGCATCATTCAAGAAGAAGCAATGAAAGACAACACCGGCGAAGTGCACGCACAAGTTCCTGTCGATGTTGCCACCTTCCTGTTGAACGAAAAACGCGCCGAGCTGTTTGCGATGGAAGAGCGCTTGGATGTGAACGTCGTCCTGATTCCAAACATTCATTTGGAAAATCCGCACTACGAAATCAACCGCATCCGCATTGACGACGTAGAAGAAGACGGCGAACCGAGCTACAAACGCGTTGCCGAGCCGGAAGAAGACGAATCCGCCAAACCTTTCGGCAGCGAAAGAGCCAAAGCCGCCCGCCCCGAACCCGCCGTCAAAGGCGTGCGCCATACCCAGCCAGCCCCGGTTGTAGCCGAGCAGAAGAACGGTTCATGGTGGGATAGCTTCAAAGCATGGCTCAAACGCATTTTCGGCGGCAATACCGCAGCCGAAACCGCGCCTGTTGCCGAAGTGGCAGAAAAACGCACTTCAAACGGCAACAACCGCAACGGCAATTCCGGCAACCGCCGCGCAAACAACCGCCGCCAAAACCCGCGCCGCAACAATAGGCACGACGGCAGCAAGGTAGAAGTGCGCGAAGTGAATGCCGAAGCTGTCGACAGCAAGTTTGAAGAAAACAAATCAAACGAAAGCCGCAACGATGAGCGTAAAGACAGCCGTCGCAACCGCAACCGTAACAACCGCCGCGATGATCGCAACAACGAGCGCAACCGTGTTGAGGAAGTGGTTGAAGACGTAAACGTTCAAGAAGTGGCTGCACTGGCTGAGATGCCGTCTGAAAACCAAGCGGAACAAAACGGCAATAAACGCCGCCGCAACAACGGCCGTAACGAGCGCAACCGTCATCAATCTGCGGAAAACCGTGTTGAGGACGTGAACGTTCAAGCCGATGGCGAACAGGCGCAAGTTGAAGCGGATGACAACGCCCGCAGCGAAGAGGGTGTGAAAAACAACGGCCGTCAAGGACGCGACCGCAACAACCGTCAGCGCAACAACCGTAACGACCGCCGTTCCAACAGCAAAAAACGCAATATTCCGTCTTCGGCAAAAATCGAGCAATACCTGAACATTACCGATACCGCCGACAAAGTCCTCTTTGCCGTAGCGCATGTTTTGGGTTTGAACGAAACGGTCGAAGTTGCAAATGCGACATTGACTTCTGAAAGCGATCAAGCCGAGCCGCTGGTGATTGTGGTATCCGAGCCTGAAGTTACCAGCGCAGAGCCATTCGTATTTGCGATTGAAAGCGAAGACGAGCCTGCCGTAGCGCAAACTGAAAGCGCAGATGCCGAACAAGCCCTGCTTGCTTCTGCAGTCAGCAACGTTAAAGAAGCCATTTCTGCGGTATTGTCTCCGAATGGAACGGCTACTGTTGCACCAGCCAAAGTACCAACCGAAACTGTTGCCACGCAAACTGAAACCGTAGCCGAAGCAGCGCCTGTCGCAATCGTTGTGCCTGAGAGCTTGGGCGATTTGATCTTCGTTGAAACCGATCCGCAAGCCGTTGCCGCTTTTGCCGCGCAGCCACAACCTGAACCGGTTGCTAAAACACGCCGTTCGGATGTACCTAAAGTAGAAGTGGAAGACGTAGCAGTCGAAATGATTTTGGTGGAAACACGCAAAGACTAAGATTGGTTTTCCATTAAAAGCCCGATGTTGAACGCATCGGGCTTTTTTATTGGCAAGGAGATGCGCTGCTCATTTGCTTTGTGTTTGCTGAGCGTTGTTGTTTCATGGTTAAAAAAGCAGGATAGCTTGCTGAGAAAGGGAAGGGCGTGATTCTTTCAATGGAAAAGGCTTAATGATAAATAGATTGATATGAGAAAAGGCCGTCTGAAATGGTTTCAGACGGCCTTGGTTTGTGTGTATGTTTAGGTATTGTGATTATTTTTTGTTCAGAGAGTCACGGATTTCGCGCAACAACAGAACTTCTTCGCTAGGCTCTGCTGGTACTTCTTCAGCAGGAGCTTCGGTTTTTTTCACGGAGTTGATGGCTTTAACCACGCAGAAGATGGCAGCGGCGATGATCAGGAAGCTGATCACAGTGTTGATGAACAGACCAATGTTCAGGGTAACGGCACCGGCTGCTTGAGCGGCCGCCAGGTTGGCGTAACCTTCTGCAGGAGCGGCTTGCGCGCCGTCTTTCAGCGTGATGAACAGGTTGGAGAAATCAACGCCGCCGATCAACAGACCGATAGGAGGCATGATTACATCGTCAACCAATGATTTGACGATGCCGCTGAATGCTGTACCGACAACCATACCGACTGCGAGGTCGATCACGTTGCCACGCATAATAAATTCTTTAAATTCTGAAGCGATTGACATAATTAATCTCCTGTATGTGTTTGGTCAAAATCAGATGTGATTCAATTAATCGGCAGGCATCTTAACGCTTTATTAGTTAAGAAGAATTCAATAATGTTAAATTTTGTATTTCATGCCAAAAATGCCCTGCTTCTATGCCTTCTGTATGAAAAACAGGCCGTCTGAAATTTTTCTGTTACTTTTTTACACCATTTTTTATTAGCGGCTAAGTATCAGATAACATGAATGTTATCTTTAGAATCAATGCTCTATCTCATCTTTTAAATGAGATGAAATGATAATGTTGTAATGTTAGTAACATAACGCGCCGAAGCGTACGACAATTATGTTTTATTCGTGTATTTGAATTTCAGACGGCCTTATCGGTTATGCCATCATTTAAACCATAATGTAATGGCCATAAAAAACGCACTTTCATCATGAAAGTGCGTTTTATGTGAAAACTGTTTAGTTCTCTTCGTCGTTCAGCGCGTTGATGCTGTAACCGCCGTCAACGTAGGTAATCTCGCCGGTAATGCCGGAAGCGAGGTCGGACAGCAGGAAGGCGGCGGTGTTGCCGACTTCTTCGGTGGTAACGTTGCGGCCCAGTGGGTTGTGGGAAGCGACGTGGCCCAAGAGTTTGCTGAGATCGGCGATGCCGGAAGCAGCCAGGGTTTTGATCGGGCCTGCGGAGATGCCGTTGCAGCGGATGCCTTCTTTGCCCAGGCAGGCGGCGGTGAAGCGGATGCCGGCTTCAAGGCTGGCTTTGGCCATGCCCATAACGTTGTAGTTAGGAATGGCACGAACGGCGCCCAAGTAGCTCAGTGCAACGATTGCGGCGTTGCGGCCCTGCATCATCGGACGGGCGGCTTTTGCCAGCGCAGGCAGGCTGTATGCGGAGATTTCGTGAGCGGTGTTGAACGCTTCACGGCTGATGCTGTCGAGGAAGTCGCCGCTCAAGGCTTCTTTGGGGGCGAAGCCGATGGAGTGGACGAGGCCGTCCAAGCCGTCCCAATGTTTGCCCAAGTCAACGAACACTTGGTTGATTTCGTCGTCGCTGGCAACGTCGCAGCGGAACACGAGTTCGGAGCCGAGTTCTGCCGCCATTTTACGGACGCGCTCTTCCAGTTTGTCGACAACGTAGGTGAATGCCAATTCCGCGCCTTGTTCGCGGCAGGCTTTGGCGATGCCGTAAGCGATGGAACGCTCGGAGATCATGCCGGTAATCAGAATTTTTTTGCCTTGCAAAAAGCCCATTTTCTTATCCTTTCAGTGGTATTGCGGTTGCATTAAACTGCGCATTATAGCAAAAACCGCTGTTTTGGCATAGAAAACAACGGATAACCCTTTGTCTTGCCTCAAATAGGGATGAGGTTGTCTGCCGGGGCCGTCTGAAACCTGACGGAACGGCGGCAAAACGTTATACTTGATGGTGTTAGTGACTGATGTTTCAGGAGTAAACCATGCCCGAGCAAAACCGCATTCTCTGCCGAGAACTCAGCCTGTTGGCGTTCAACCGCCGTGTACTGGCTCAGGCGCAGGATACGAAAGTTCCTTTGTTGGAGCGTTTGCGTTTTTTGTGCATTGTGTCTTCCAATTTGGACGAATTTTTTGAAGTCCGCATGGCGTGGTTGAAACGCGAAAACAAATTGCGCCCGCATCAGCTGCTCGACAACGGCAAAACCGCGGCCGAAACTATTGAAGCGGTGGCGAAAGAGGCGCAGGCCTTGATTCGCGAGCAGTACGATCTGTTTAACAAAGTATTGCAGCCTGCACTCGGCCGCGCCGGCATTCATTTCTATCGCCGCCACAAATGGACGGCTGCGCAGAAAAAATGGATCGAAAACTATTTCGACAACGAGCTTTTGCCCATTCTCACCCCCATCGGCCTTGATCCGTCACACCCATTCCCGCGCCCGTTAAACAAATCGCTCAACTTTGCCGTTGAACTAGAAGGCACGGATGCGTTCGGCCGTCCGTCCGGGATGGCGATTGTGCAGGCTCCGCGCATTTTGCCGCGCGTCGTCCCCATGCCGTCTGAAATTTGCGGCGGCAATGCAGGCTTTGTGTTCTTGTCTTCGATTTTGCACGCCCATGTCGGTAAACTCTTTCCCGGCATGAAGGTTAAAGACTGCCATCAGTTCCGCCTCACGCGCGACAGCGATTTGACGGTTGATGAAGAAGATTTGAAAAACCTGCGTGCCGCGATTCAAAACGAGTTGCACGACCGCGAATACGGCGACGGCGTGCGCTTGGAAGTGGCGGATACTTGTCCGGCGCATATTCACGACTTCCTGCTTGCCCAGTTCAAGCTGACTTCTGCCGAGCTGTATCAGGTCAAAGGGCCGGTCAATTTGGTGCGCCTCAATGCCGTTCCCGATTTGGTGGATAGGCCGGATTTGAAGTTCCCACCGCGCAATGCAGGCCGTCTGAAAGCCTTGCGCAAAAACGGCTCAGTGTTCAAACTGGTCAAACAGTCGCCGATTTTGCTGCACCACCCGTATCAGTCTTTCGATCCGGTTGTCCAAATGATACGCGAAGCCGCGGCCGATCCGGATGTATTGGCTGTCAAAATGACCATCTACCGCACCGGCAGCAATTCCGAGCTTGTGCGCGCATTGATGAAGGCCGCGCTGGCGGGCAAACAGGTTACCGTCGTTGTCGAACTGATGGCGCGTTTTGACGAAGCCAACAACGTCAATTGGGCGAAACAGCTGGAAGAGGCGGGCGCACACGTCGTGTATGGCGTATTCGGCTACAAAGTCCACGCCAAAATGGCTTTGGTTATCCGTCGCGAAGACGGTGTGCTTAAGCGTTATGCCCACCTCGGTACCGGCAACTACCACCAAGGCACATCGCGTATCTACACCGACTTCGGCATTATCACCGCCGACGAACAAATCACTGCCGATGTGAACACTTTGTTTATGGAAATCACAGGTTTGGGCAAGCCTGGCCGTCTGAACAAGCTCTATCAAAGCCCGTTTACCCTGCACAAAATGGTCATCGACCGCATCAAGCAGGAAACCGAACACGCCAAAGCAGGCAAACCGGCGCGGATTACCGCCAAGATGAATTCCCTCATCGAGCCGAGCGTGATTGATGCGTTGTATCAAGCCAGCGCGGCAGGTGTGCAAATCGACCTGATTGTGCGCGGTATGTGTACTTTGCGCCCGGGTGTAAAAGGCTTGTCCGAAAACATCCGCGTCCGTTCCATCATCGGCCGCCAACTCGAACACTCGCGCGTGTATTGCTTCCATAACAACGGCGCAGACGATACCTTTATCTCCAGCGCCGACTGGATGGGTCGCAACTTCTTCCGCCGCATTGAAGTCGCCACACCGATTACCACACCCGAACTCAAAGAACGCGTGATCCGTGAAGGTTTGGAAATGGCCTTGGAAGACAATACCCAAGCTTGGCTGATGCAGCCTGACGGCAGCTATGTCCGCACCCAGCCGCAAGACGGCGAGCCTGCATTTGGTTTGCAGGAAGGTTTGTGGAAAATATACGGACGTTAAGTTAAATAATGTCTCAGGCCGTCTGAAACGCAGGTTTCAGACGGCCTTTTTTGATTTTGCCGTTATAATTCCGTTTCCCAATCTTTCAGACGGCCTTTTCCTATGAAATCTTACCCCGATTCCTATCTCCATTTTGAAAACCTCGAATCTTCCGAAACGCAAGAGTTTGCCGCTGCGGCGCATGCCGAAACGCGCGCCCGTTTTTTAGAAAATGACAAGGCGCGCGCATTGTCTGACGGCATTTTGGCGCAGCTACAGGATACGCGGCAGATTCCGTTTTGTCAGGAACACCGCGCGCGGATGTACCATTTCCATCAGGACGCGGAATATCCGAAGGGTGTATACCGCGTGTGTACCGCGGCGACGTATCGTTCCGGCTATCCCGAGTGGAAAATCCTGTTTTCAGTGGCGGACTTCGACGAATTGCTCGGCGACGATGTGTATTTGGGCGGCGTGTCGCACTTGGTGGAAAAGCCCAACCGCGCGTTGTTAACACTGAGCAAATCGGGCGGCGATACGGCGTACACGCTGGAAGTGGATTTGGAAGCAGGGGAGTTGGTAGAAGGCGGTTTTCACTTTCCGGCAGGCAAAAACCATGTGTCGTGGCGCGATGAAAACAGCGTGTGGGTGTGTCCGGCTTGGGACGAGCGGCAGTTGACCGAATCGGGCTATCCGCGCGAGGTGTGGCTGGTGGAGCGCGGCAAGAGTTTCGAGGAAAGCCTGCCGGTGTACCAAATCGGCGAAGACGGGATGATGGTGAACGCGTGGCGTTACCTCGATCCGCAGGGTTCGCCGATTGATTTGATTGAAGCGTCTGACGGTTTTTACACCAAAACCTATTTGCAGGTGTCGGCCGAAGGCGAGGCGAAACCGTTGAACCTGCCTAACGATTGCGACGTAGTCGGCTATCTGGCCGGACATCTTTTGCTGACGCTGCGTAAAGACTGGAACCGCGCGAACCAAAGCTATCCGAGCGGCGCGCTGGTAGCGGTGAAACTGAATCGGGGCGAACTCGGGGCGGCGCAGCTTTTGTTTGCGCCCGATGAAACGCAGGCATTGGAAAGCGTGGAAACGACCAAGCGTTTTGTCGTGGCGAACTTGCTGGAAAACGTACAAGGCCGTCTGAAAGCATGGCGCTTTACCGACGGCAAATGGCAGGAAGTCGAACTGCCGCGCCTGCCTTCGGGTGTGTTGGAAATGACCGACCAACCGTGGGGCGGAGACGTGGTTTACCTTGCCGCCAGCGATTTCACCACGCCGCTGACGCTATTTGCGCTGGATTTGAACGTGATGGAACTGACCGTCATGCGCCGTCAGCCGCAGCAGTTTGATTCAGACGGCATCAACGTGCAGCAGTTTTGGACGACGTCGGCCGACGGCGAGCGCATTCCTTATTTCCACGTCGGCAAAAACGCGACGACCGACACGCCGACTTTGGTCTATGCATACGGCGGTTTCGGCATTCCCGAATTGCCGCATTATCTGGGCAGCATTGGCAAATATTGGCTGGAAGAGGGCAATGCCTTTGTATTGGCGAACATCCGCGGCGGCGGCGAATTCGGCCCGCGTTGGCATCAGGCGGCGCAGGGAATCAGCAAACATAAAAGCGTTGATGATTTATTGGCAGTCGTGCGCGATTTGTCCGAACGCGGCATGAGTTCGCCCAAACACATCGGTTTGCAGGGTGGTAGCAACGGCGGCCTGATTACCGCCGCCGCCTTCGTGCGCGAGCCACAAAGTATCGGCACACTGGTGTGCGAAGTGCCGTTGACCGACATGATCCGCTATCCGCTGCTCTCCGCCGGCGCAAGCTGGACGGACGAATACGGCAACCCGCAAAAATACGAAGTCTGCAAACGCTGGCTGGGCGAATTGTCGCCGTATCACAATCTTTCAGACGACGTGCCATACCCGCCCGCACTCATCACCACCAGCCTGTCCGACGACCGCGTCCATCCCGCCCACGCGCTCAAGTTCTACGCCAAACTGCGCGAAACCTCCGCGCAATCGTGGCTCTACGCTCCCGACGGCGGCGGCCATACCGGCAACGGCACGCAACGCGAATCCGCCGACGAACTCGCCTGCGTGTTGCTGTTTTTGAAAGAGTTTTTAGGGTAAGGGCAGGGAGCGACACTGCCGCCGCGAATGAAAAAAGGTCGTCTGAAACTACTTTTTCAGACGACCTTTTTTAATGGTTGTTTCAAATCAAAATATAGTGGATTAACAAAAATCAGGACAAGGCGACGAAGCCGCAGACAGTACAGATAGTACGGAACCGATTCACTTGGTGCTTCAGCACCTTAGAGAATCGTTCTCTTTGAGCTAAGGCGAGGCAACGCTGTACTGGTTTAAAGTTAATCCACTATATCTATGCCGCCGGCCCCATCAGCACTTCTTCACATCCGAAGGCAAAAATCCGTAATGCCGTCTGAATGCTTCGTCTATGCGCCGGCGGCGGTAGCCGTTGTCATGGCGGCGGAAGGTGAAGCGCAATAATCGGGCGGCGAGTTCCAGCGCGGTGGCTTCGTCGGCGAGTAGGCCGAAGCCGTCCGATTCGAACGGGCGTTGCAGCAGTGGGCAGGCCGCCGCCGTCAGTGCCGCCGCGTTTTGCACCAGCCGTTGCAGGGCAAATCGGCCTATCGTTTGCGGCGAAAACAGGCGTTCGTCCAGCAAGCCTTCGTCGTGCCTGCGGCGCAGTTTTTCCAGCGAAAAATCCAAATGCAGCGCGCACATGCCGCCGCTGTCGGGCAGCAGGGTTTCGGATACGTCCGCCAACTCGCCGCGCACCAGCCAGATTTCGCCGGCAGACGGGCGGTATTCCCTGCCGCCCATCTGCAACCGGTTCTGCCCCGACACCATGACGAACAAGGCGCAGTTGTGGCTGAAATTGTGGATTTCGGTGGGAAACGCACCCGTTCCGCCGCCGCGCATCCGCGACAGGGTGATGCCCGAGTCGAAGCGGTTGATGCACATTTCCAGATGCAAACCGGGCTGTTTTGCCTGCGCCATGAGCGCGCTGTCTGAACAGCCGTCCAACGCCCAGCCGGATTTATCGGAGCGGACATAGGTTTGGTACTGGCGGTAGATGGCGGCGGTGTTCATGCTTGGATGGGAACGGGTTGTCTGATAAGTGGATTAAATAGGAATTATTGCCAATAATCAAGCGCGGGGATTGGTTGAAACGGGAAAGGTCGTCTGAAAGGGTGTTTTAGACGACCTTTCCCGTTTCGGGAATTTGTTTTGCCGTATCGGGAATTTTGCGTTTTGCAGCATGGTTTCTGCGGGTTAGTTATTTAATAATAAATATTCTTATTTGTACAACAAAGGAACCGCACACCGTGAAGCCACGTTTTTATTGGGCAGCCTGCGCCGTCCTGCTGGCCGCCTGTTCGCCCGAACCTGCCGCCGAAAAAACTGTATCCGCCGCACCCCAAGCCGCATCCGCATCTGCCGCCACGCTGACCGTGCCGACCGCGCGGGGCGATGCCGTTGTGCCGAAGAATCCCGAACGCGTTGCCGTGTACGACTGGGCGGCGTTGGATACGCTGACCGAATTGGGCGTGAACGTGGGCGTAACCACCGCGCCGGTGCGCGTGGATTATTTGCAGCCTGCATTTGACAAGGCGGCAACGGTGGGGACGCTGTTCGAGCCCGATTACGAAGCCCTACACCGCTACAATCCGCAGCTTGTCATTACCGGCGGGCCGGGCGCGGAAGCGTATGAACAGTTGGCGAAAAACGCGACCACCATAGACCTGACGGTGGACAACGGCAATATCCGCACCAGCGGCGAAAAGCGGATGGAAACCCTGGCGCGGATTTTCGGCAAGGAAGCGCGCGCGGCGGAATTGAAGGCGCAGATTGACGCGCTGTTCGCCCAAACGCGCGAAGCCGCCAAAGGCAAAGGGCGCGGGCTGGTGCTGTCGGTTACGGGCAACAAGGTGTCCGCCTTCGGCACGCAGTCGCGGTTGGCAAGTTGGATACACGGCGACATCGGCCTGCCGCCCGTGGACGAATCTTTACGCAACGAGGGGCACGGGCAGTCTGTTTCCTTCGAATACATCAAAGAGAAAAACCCCGACTGGATTTTCATCATCGACCGTACCGCCGCCATCGGACAGGAAGGGCCGGCGGCTGTCGAAGTGTTGGATAACGCGCTGGTACGCGGCACGAACGCTTGGAAGCGCAAGCAAATCATCGTCATGCCTGCCGCGAACTACATTGTCGCGGGCGGCGCGCGGCAGTTGATACAGGCGGCGGAGCAGTTGAAGACGGCGTTTGAAAAGGCCGAACCCGTTGCGGCGGGGAAAGAATAGGGGTCGTCTGAAAACGGAGCTTCCGAAGGAAGCGGGGGTTTCTGCGAAGCTAAAACCTAAGCTGCAAAAGAAGTGAAAAGCAGCCTGCACGTTGAAAATACCGCCAAAGCAAACCTTTGGTTTGCCGCCCTCTCCCTAGCCCTCTCCCTGTGGGAGAGGGTTAGGGAGAGGGCAGTAAGCCGCAGGCTTGCATCAAAGTCGACAACACTTCCGTTACAACTCCGCCCACTGAAAGCAGCCTGCAACGAAGCCAAAACGACAAACCGCATTGTAAACCACCCAACCCATAGGAGAACCCCATGCAAAACGAAACCATCAACCTGAAACAGCACCTTGCCGCCATCAAAGAATACTGGCAGCCCGAAATCATCAACCGCCACGGGTTCCAATTCCGCCTGGTCAAACTTTTGGGCGATTACGGCTGGCACACGCACGGATACAGCGACAAAGTGCTGTTTGCCGTGGAGGGCGACATGGCGGTGGACTTCGCCGACGGCGGCAGCATGACGATACGCGAAGGCGAGATGGCGGTCGTGCCGAAGTCGGTGTCGCACCGCCCGCGTTCGGAAAACGGCTGCTCGGTGGTGCTGATTGAGCTGCCCGACCCGTCCGAGGCCGTCTGAAAAAGCAGCCTGCACCTTCAATCAATATGCCGAAAATACAACCCCACCGCACACCAACACACAAAGGAAACCCCATGACACGCTTCAAATATTCCCTGATGTTTGCCGCCCTGCTGCCCGTGTACGCGCAGGCCGATGTTTCTGTTTCAGACGACCCCAAACCGCAGGAAAGCACCGAATTGCCGACCATCACCGTTACCGCCGACCGCACCGCGAGTTCCAACGACGGCTACACCGTTTCCGGTACGCACACCCCGCTCGGGCTGCCCATGACCCTGCGCGAAATCCCGCAGAGCGTCAGCGTCATCACATCGCAACAAATGCGCGACCAAAACATCAAAACGCTCGACCGTGCCCTGTTGCAGGCGACCGGCACCAGCCGCCAGATTTACGGCTCCGACCGCGCGGGCTACAACTACCTGTTCGCGCGCGGCAGCCGCATCGCCAACTACCAAATCAACGGCATCCCCGTTGCCGACGCGCTGGCCGATACGGGCAATGCCAACACCGCCGCCTATGAGCGCGTGGAAGTCGTGCGCGGCGTGGCAGGGCTGCTGGACGGCACGGGCGAGCCTTCTGCCACCGTCAATCTGGTGCGCAAACGCCCGACCCGCAAGCCATTGTTTGAAGTCCGCGCCGAAGCGGGCAACCGCAAACATTTCGGGTTGGGCGCGGACGTATCGGGCAGCCTGAACACCGAAGGCACGCTGCGCGGCCGCCTGGTTTCCACCTTCGAACGCGGCGACTCGTGGCGGCAGCGCGAACGCAGCCACGATGCCGAACTCTACGGCATTTTGGAATACGACATCGCACCGCAAACCCGCGTCCACGTAGGTATGGACTACCAGCAGGCGAAAGAAACCGCCGACGCGCCGCTCAGCTACGCCGTGTACGACAGCCAAGGTTATGCCACCGCCTTCGGCCCGAAAGACAACCCCGCCACAAATTGGTCGAACAGCCGCCACCGTGCGCTCAACCTGTTCGCCAGCATCGAACACCGCTTCAACCAAGACTGGAAACTCAAAGCCGAATACGACTACACCCGCAGCCGCTTCCGCCAGCCCTACGGCGTGGCAGGCGTGCTTTCCATCGACCATAGTACTGCCGCCACCGACCTAATTCCCGGTTATTGGCACGCCGACCCGCGCACCCACAGCGCCAGCGTGTCATTGACCGGCAAATACCGCCTGTTCGGCCGCGAACACGATTTAATCGCGGGTATCAACGGTTACAAATACGCCAGCAACAAATACGGCGAACGCAGCATCATCCCCAACGCCATCCCCAACGCCTACGAATTTTCCCGCACGGGTGCTTACCCGCAGCCATCATCGTTTGCCCAAACCATCCCGCAATACGGCACCAGGCGGCAAATCGGCGGCTATCTCGCCACCCGCTTCCGCGCCGCCGACAAGCTTTCGCTGATTTTGGGCGGACGATACACCCGTTACCGCACCGGTGGCAGCTACGACAGCCACACCGGCGGCACGCCTACCATCCGCGCCAACCGTTTCACCCCCTACACAGGCATCGTGTTCGACCTGACCGACAACCTGTCGCTTTACGGCTCGTGCAGCAGCCTGTTCGTCCCACAATCGCAAAAAGACGAACACGGCAGCTACCTGAAACCCGTAACCGGCAACAATCTGGAAGCCGGCATCAAAGGCGAATGGCTTGAAGGCCGTCTGAACGCATCCGCCGCCGTGTCCCGCGCCCGTAAAAACAACCTTGCCACCGCAGCAGGACGCGACCCGAGCGGAAACACCTACTACCGCGCCGCCAACCAAGCCAAAACCCACGGCTGGGAAATCGAAATCGGCGGCCGCATCACGCCCGAATGGCAGATACAGGCAGGCTACAGCCAAAGCAAAACCCGCGACCAAGACGGCAGCCGCCTGAACCCCGACAGCGTGCCCGAACGCAGCTTCAAACTCTTCACCGCCTACCACTTCGCCCCCGAAGCCCCCAGCGGCTGGACCATCGGTGCGGGTGTGCGCTGGCAGAGCGAAACCCACACCGACCCTGCCACGCTCCGCATCCCCAATCCCGCCGCCAAAGCCCGCGCCGCCGCCAACAGCCGCCAGAAAGCCTACGCCGTCGCCGACATCATGGCGCGTTACCGCTTCAATCCGCATGCCGAACTGTCACTGAACGTGGACAACCTGTTCAACAAACACTACCGCACCCAGCCCGACCGCCACAGTTACGGCGCACTGCGGACAGTGAACGCGGCGTTTACCTATCGCTTTAAATAAGGTCGTCTGAAACGGAGTTTCCGAAGGAAGCTGAGTTTCTGCGAAGCTAAAGCGCAGTATCAACGAAGTTAAAAGCAGCCTGCACATTGGGAATGCCGCCAAAGCAACCTCGCGGTTTGCCGCCCTCTCCCCAGCCCTCTCTCGGAAAGAAGGAACGGATGACCGGAACTCCTGAAACACCCATGTTTCACCAGTTTCAATTCCCTATTATTTTGAAGAGAACGGACAAACTGGCGGAAAGTCCGAAACGGCTGGATTTCAGCAACCCTAATTCCCTCTCCCCGTGGGAGAGGGTTAGGGAGAGGGCAGTAAGCCGCAGGCTTACATTCGGAACGAAACGAAAACCGCCGCACGAAGTCTAATCAAAACGGTTAGGAAAACAAATAACGCGGCCATATTCCGCTTTCAGACGACCCAAGCCGCCCGAAAAATATAGTAGATTAAAATAAAAATGAGACAAGACGGCAACGCCCGCTGTGTACAACCAGAGTACGTAAGGGCGTTGGCAATGCCGTATCATTGCGATTTTAGTCCGCGATAAATTTTGTCTGCAATCAAAGGAAAACCATCATGAAAAACATCAAAACCCAACTTTTCGCCGCTCTTATCGGCCTCTTCGCCGCAGCCGCGCCTGCCGCTGAAACCGCCCAAGGCACGGGCAAAGTTTTTGAAGGTGAAAACTACACTGTCATCCACGAAACCCTGCCCAAGGGCAAGGAAATCTCCCGCCACAACCATCCCGGCCACACCCTGCTGGTTACCCAAACCAAAGGCAGCTCGGTATTTTTGTTTGACGGCGGGAAAAGGCAGGAATTGCGGCCGGGCAGCATCCTGAAGGTGGACGGCAGCGAATACGTCGCCATCAAAATAACTGACGACAGTGAATTTTAGTGATTGTACTGGTGAAGGACACAGAGAACGGTCGGAACGGAAAATGACATTCGTACAAGCCGGGGTGGGTTGCAGAAAAATACTAACTGTCTGACGACAAACAAAAACAAATTCCTGCTTGTAGGTTAAAATCAGCCTATGCTAATATGCGCAACAACAGGTTTTTCCAGAATAATCTGTGCTAAAATGTAGGATTAGATGGAAAACTCTATCCGAATTCGGTACAATACCGACGAATTATTTCTCTTAAACAACCTGCCGCAAGGCGAAAAGGAACGACTGATATGTCAAACATCGAACAACAAGTTAAGAAAATTGTTGCTGAACAACTGGGCGTAAACGAAGCCGAAGTGAAAAACGAATCTTCTTTCCAAGACGATTTGGGTGCTGACTCTCTGGACACCGTAGAACTGGTGATGGCTTTGGAAGAAGCTTTCGGCTGCGAAATCCCTGACGAAGACGCTGAAAAAATCACTACCGTACAATTGGCTATCGACTACATCAACGCCCACCAAGGCTAATCGGTCGCACCAAACATCCAGCCTCTGCTGCGCCATCGCAATAGAGGCTTTTACCTTATTATTAAACCCCTGAAATTTCAGACGGCATGAGTTTTGCCCGTTTTCACAAAGAAAATGAGCAAGGCTGCCGCGAAAATCCCGACAACCAACAGCGAGATTATCATGAGTCAGAGAAGAGTAGTCATCACAGGTCTTGGCCAAGTATCACCGGTCGGCAACGACGTCGCCACCGCATGGAGCAATTTGCTCGCAGGCAAAAGCGGCATCGGACGGATTACCCGCTTTGACGCATCCGACATCAACAGCCAAATCGCCGGCGAAGTACGCGATTTCGACATCGGCCAATACATCAGCGCGAAAGAAGCGCGCCGTATGGACGTGTTCATCCACTACGGTATTGCCGCAGCCCTGCAGGCGATTAATGATTCAGGCTTGGACGATTTGGAAACCCTCGACAAAGACCGCGTCGGTGTCAACATCGGCTCCGGTATCGGCGGCCTGCCCAGCATCGAAGCGACCGGCAAAGCCGTTATCGAAGGCGGCGCGCGCAAAATCAATCCTTTCTTTATCCCAGGCTCGCTGATTAACCTGATTTCCGGCCATGTGACCATCCTCAAAGGCTACCGTGGCCCGAGCTACGGCATGGTTTCTGCCTGTACGACCGGCGCACACTCCATCGGCGACTCTGCGCGACTGATTAAGTACGGCGACGCAGACGTGATGATTGCCGGCGGTGCGGAAGGCGCGATCAGCACTTTGGGCGTTGGCGGTTTTGCTGCTATGAAGGCACTTTCCACCCGCAACGACGACCCGGCTACCGCTTCCCGTCCGTGGGACAAAGGCCGCGACGGCTTCGTTATCGGCGAAGGCGCGGGCGTGCTGGTGTTGGAAGAATTGGAACACGCCAAAAAACGCGGCGCGAAAATCTACGCCGAAATCGTCGGCTTCGGCATGAGCTCCGATGCCTACCACATTACCGCGCCTAACGAAGAAGGCCCTGCATTGGCCGTTACCCGCGCCCTGAAAGATGCCGGCCTGAATCCTGAAGACGTTGATTACGTCAACGCACACGGTACATCGACTCCTTTGGGCGATGCCAACGAAACCAAAGCCCTCAAACTTGCGTTGGGCGACCATGCCCGCAAAGTCATCGTCAATTCCACCAAATCCATGACTGGCCATTTGCTCGGCGCGGCAGGCGGTGTGGAAGCGTTGTACAGTGTATTGGCAGTACACGAGCAAAAATCTCCACCAACCATCAACATCTTTGAACAAGACGTTGAAGCCGGTTGCGATCTGGACTACTGTGCCAACGAAGCGCGTGACGCGAAAATTGACGTTGCCATCTCCAATTCCTTCGGCTTTGGCGGTACCAACGGCACATTGGTATTCAAACGCTTCAAAGACTGATAGAAGGTTTTAAGCCAAATTGAAAAGGCCGTCTGAAACTGGTTTTCAGACGGCCTTTTTATTTTAAAAGCCAAATACTCTTGATAATCTGTATCATTTGTATAAAAATACCGATTCCTATCAATATCGCCCGGATTTTATCGGGTAATCAACCCAATTACATTTTTATCAGGAGTCTGCAATGAAAACTATCCGTATTCTGGCATTGGCCGCCGCACTGGCCGCCGTGCCTGTATTTGCGTCTGATTTCGGCCATGAACAGGCATTGACCATAGACGGCAAGCCCGCCCATCTGGCAGAAACTTCAGCCCGTATTTTGGCAAACGAAACCTTGACTGCGCCGCAACTGGTCGAAGACATTACCGATGGGTTGGGTTCGAAAAAAATTCCGGGCTATAAATTGATGATTATGGGCCGCACTTATTCGGTGGCAGCAGAAACCAAACCGCCGAAAGAGGGCCAAACTCAGTGGCGGGACAATACGTTCATTCATCGCGGCGTAAAACTGTTTGTCGGTATTCCGGTTAAAAACGGCAAGATGGATTTGGCGTCTGCACGATTGATTAATATCGGCGTGGTTGACGACAATGGTGGTGCTGCGCCTCATGATGAGGGTGAAAAAATCCGTCCGGTCGGCAAGCAGCTGATGTCTCCCGATACCAAAGTGGAAAATGCGAAACTCAATATTGCCAAACTGACGTTGCCAAATATGAAATTAGGCGAAACCAGTGGCGGTGGTGTGAAATTGGAAGCATCGGCAACATTGGACGGTAAGCCGATACAGACTAAAATCGACAGCACGTTCTCCCGCTTCTATTCCGCTAAACCGGCGGCTACACGGCCGTTTATAGCAGATGCACGGTTTGTGAAATAATCGCAAAGGCCGTCTGAAACCCAGTTTCAGACGGCCTTTTATATGCCAAAACTGCATAAGTTTAGTTCTTTATAGATTAAAGGTAAGGAGTTAAAAAAGCGTAGAATGGCGATTTTAAAAATTCATCATTGGAGGTCGATCATGACGGTAACGATTTTAGACGGCGGAATGGGGCGTGAATTGCATCGGCGCGGCGCACCGTTTCGTCAGCCGGAATGGTCTGCTTTGGCTTTGATGGAAGCGCCGGATATTGTGCGTGAAACGCATTTGGATTTTCTTCGAGCAGGCGCACAAGTAGTTACGACCAACAGCTATGCGCTTGTTCCGTTTCATATCGGGCAGGAGCGCTTTGATGCTCAAGCTGCCGAATGGGCAAGGCAGGCCGGCCGTTTGGCGCGTGAAGCGGTGGAACAAAGCGGGACTACTGCAAAAGTGGCCGCAAGCCTGCCGCCGTTGTTCGGTTCTTACCGCCCTGACTTGTTTGACAAACAAGTCGCACCTGATTTGGCTCGCCCTTTAATATCGGGTTTGATGCCGTTTGCTGATATTTGGTTGGCAGAAACCGTATCCAGCTTGGAAGAAGCGCGTTTCTGGCGCAGCAGTCTGCCTGATGACGGTAAGCCGTTTTGGGTGTCGTTTACTTTGGAAGATACGATACCGCATGATGTACCGGTGTTGCGTTCGGGAGAAAACGTGCACGAGGCGGCGGATTTCGCGGTAGAGATAGGTGCGGCGGCAATGTTGTTCAATTGCAGTCAGCCTGAAGTGATGGCGGAAGCTTTGAAAGTGGCACATGAAGCCCAAGGCCGTCTGAAACTGGGTGTTTACGCCAATGCATTTGAGCCGGTACAAGGACAGATGAACGAGGCCAACGATGGTTTGGATCCGATTCGTGCCGATGCTACGCCGGAAAATTATTTGGCGTGGGTGAGACAATGGGCGGATTTGGGTGCAGAAATCATCGGCGGGTGCTGCGGTATCGCACCTGAACATATCCGTGCGTTGGCGCAAGGATTTAAGGCCGTCTGAAAGTGGTCGCATAATATTTTGATACGGTTAGAACAGGCTAAAAAAGCCGGTAATGCCGTTGCTTCACAAACACATAATTATAAAAATCAGGAATAAACATGTCGCAAAAATCTCAAATCGGCTTGGCCGCGCTGACGGCCTTGGTTATCAGTTCCATGATTGGTTCGGGTATTTTCAGCCTGCCGCAGAATATGGCTGCCGTTGCAGGTTCGCAGGCTTTGCTGCTGGGTTGGCTGATTACCGGTGTGGGCATTATCTTTCTCGGCCTGTCATTTTCGGCCTTGTCCAAATTTAAGCCCGAATTGGATGGCGGTATTTATACGTACGCCCGCGACGGCTTCGGCGATTTGATGGGTTTTTTCTCGGCGTGGGGCTATTGGCTTTGCACCACGGTTGGTATTGTCGGCTATTTGGTGGTTGCGTTTGAAGCAGTAGGCGGATTTGTCGATACGCCGGACAGCGTGATTTTCGGTAAAGGCAACACATTTGCTGCTTTTGTCGGTGAATCGGTAATTGTATGGCTGATTTACTGGTTGGTAGTGCGCGGTATTAAAGAAGCGGCAGGAGTGAACCTGATTGCGACAGTAGTCAAAGTATTTCCGCTGATTTTATTTATCGGTATGGCAGCCTATTTCTTTCAAACCGAAGTGTTTATGTCCGATTGGACAGGGGCGAGCCTTGCTACGCCTGAAAATCCTGATGTCAGCCTGATGACGCAGGTGAAAAACACAATGCTGATTACGCTGTGGGTGTTTACCGGTATTGAGGGTGCGGCGGTTTTGTCCAAGCATGCGCGAAGTCGTGCTGATGTCGGTCGAGCAACCATTATCGGAGTCAGCTTGACGCTGGCAATGTATGTGGCAATTACCGTCTTGGCTCAAGGCATTTTGCCTCGTGTGGATATTGCAGCAATGGCTAATCCGTCTATGGCGGGCGTGTTGGCGCACATGGTCGGCCCTTGGGGTAAGGTGCTGATTTCTTCCTGCCTGATTGTGTCTGTGCTGTCGTCTTATTTAAGCTGGACGCTGTATGCGACCGAGATTCCGCACATGGGTGCGAGAAACGGCGCATTTCCAAAATCGTTTATCCCGTTGAATAAAAACGAAGTGCCGCAGGGTTCGTTGATGTTTACCACCTTGACCGTGCAGGTTTGCCTATTGCTGGTGTGGTTAAAAGGCGAGGATTATTCTGCCTTGCTGATGGTATCGACTTCCATGATTTTGATACCGTATCTGTTAATTGGTGCATATCTGCTCAAATTATCGCTGACACAAAAGGCTGCGGCAAAATACCGTCTTATCGGCGCGGCAGCAACGCTTTATGCGGCTTGGATTGTCTATGCGGCAGGCACGGAATATTTGCTGCTTTCAGTCTTGCTCTATTTGCCCGGCGTATTGCTGTTTCTCTATTCGCAAAAGAAACACTACGGAAGTTGTCAGTTCAACCGTATGGAAAAAGCCGTATTGGTATTACTGTTGATTTTGGCTGTGCCGGCCGTACAGCAGTTTGTCGCTAGCTTGCAAGCGTAAGCAGAAAGGTTTGAAAAAGGCCGTCTGAAATCCAGTTTCAGACGGCCTTTTATTGATAAAACCGATTCAATACCGCATCATTTTGCTGTCCACCTGCATTGCCCAAGCATCGATACCGCCTTGCAGGTTGTAGAGGTTTTCAAATCCTGCATCTTCTAAATACATTGCCGTGTGCAGGCTGCGGATGCCGTGGTGGCAGTAAACGACGATGGGTAAATCGTCGTCGGGCAGCTCGTTTTGGCGCAGGGGAATGAGGTTCATCGGGATATGAATGGCAGCGGGCAGGGTGCAGATGGCGCGTTCTTCATCGGTGCGGACGTCGAGCAGATGAAATGCGCGACCTTCGTCCTGCCATTGTTTCAATTCGGTGGGCGAGAGTTGGATGATGTCGGTCATAGGGTCGGGTATAAAAGTATGAGGCCGTCTGAACTTTCAGACGGCCTGTTGTTTAAAAATCGAAATCGCCGAACGGATTGGCCGATTTGTCTTCCAAGTGTGCTACGACGGTGTCGAACAATACTTTTTCGGAAAACTCATTGCCGTTGCGCGTCAGCAAAAGCGCACGTTGTACTGGTTTGCGGCCGACGATGATCACCATACGGCCGCCGTCTTTCAGTTGCTCTTTCAGAATTTCAGGTACGCTGTCTACTGCGCCACCCACATAAATCGCATCAAAAGGAGCGCCTTGCGATGCTTCGGTCAGGCCGTTGTTTTGCACATAATCGATGTTGGTAAAGCCCAATTCGTCCAAAACTTTTTTGGCGCGTTGCTGCTGCTCGGCATCGATGTCGTCAGTGACGACTTTGCCGGCCAGTTTGGACAGCAGGGCGGTTGCATAGCCTGAACCTGTACCGATTTCTAAGACGGTTTCGTCTTTTTTCAGTTTCAAACCTTGAGCCAGGCGGGCAACGACTTTGGGTTCCAACATCTTATGGCCGTTGGTCAGCGGCAGCTCCATATCCGCATAGGCCAAACCTTGAAAAGCCTCGCCGACAAAATGTTCGCGCTCGATCTCCTCCAAAGCATCCAAAATGTCGAAGTCCAAGACATCCCACGGACGAATCTGCTGTTCAACCATATTGAAACGCGCTTTTTCAAAGTCCATATTTGTGCTCCGTTCAATTCTTAATTTTATCGAAGCATACATTATAAATCCTTGTCGGAGAGTGTGCCATCTTTCAGACGGCCCAGAGGCTCGTTAATAATTGCCAAGCGCACATATATCCACTAAACTTTCACATTACACGACGCTACAGCAAGCAACAACCAACACACGGAGCAATAAAGATGTATCACCAAATCGGAATGTGGGATCAAAAATGGGTTATCGGCAACTGGAAAATGAACGGCCGACTCCAAAACAACAATGCGCTTATGCACCGCTTCCGTGTCATGCCAACCGCAGAACGCGTGTTAATCGGTCTGGCTGCTCCGACCGTTTACCTGTTGCAACTGCACAACGCCATGCAGATTGTTTTGAACAACCGCATCTTGACCTGTGCGCAAGACGTGAGCCGTTTCCCGAATAACGGCGCATACACCGGCGAAGTGTCCGCCGAAATGCTTGCCGACATCGGTACAGATATCGTCCTCATCGGCCACTCCGAGCGCAGCCTTTATTTCGGCGAGAAAAACGAAATCCAACGCCGCAAAATGGAAAACGTCCTCAACGTCGGCCTGATTCCATTGTTGTGCGTCGGCGAAAGCCTGGAAGAACGCGAAGCCGGTAAAGAGCATGAAGTCATTGCCCACCAGCTTTCCATCCTGCAAGGTTTGAACACCAAAAACATCGCTGTTGCCTACGAGCCGGTTTGGGCAATCGGTACAGGCAAAGTCGCCACCGTCGAACAAATCGCCGATATGCACGCATTTATCTACAAAGAAATCTTGTCTTTGTGCGGAAGCGATGTTAAAATCCGCGTTCTTTACGGCGGAAGTGTGAAAGCGGATAACGCGGCCGACATCTTCGCAGTACCTCATGTAGACGGCGCATTGGTTGGTGGCGCGTCATTATCATATGACTCCTTTACCGCCATCATCAACGCAGCACAAGCCTCGTAGAAAACATATGGAAGCCTTTAAAACCCTTATCTGGATCATTAATATTATTTCCGCTTTAGCCGTAATCGTGTTAGTATTGTTGCAACACGGTAAAGGCGCGGATGCCGGCGCAACGTTCGGTTCCGGCAGCGGTAGCGCGCAAGGCGTATTCGGTTCTGCCGGTAACGCCAACTTTTTGAGCCGCTCGACTGCCATTGCCGCAACATTTTTCTTTGCGACCTGCATGGCGATGGTGTATATTCACACCCACTCCAGTAAGCACGGTTTAGACTTCAGCGATGTGAAGCAGACCCAACAGGCTCCTAAGCCTGCAACGCCTGCACAAAACAATACAACTCCTGTTGCTCCGAATCCTCAGCAGCAGTAAGACAATTTGATTTATGCCGACATGGTGGAATTGGTAGACACGCTATCTTGAGGGGGTAGTGGCCGTAGGCTGTGCGAGTTCAAATCTCGCTGTCGGCACCACATTAGAAAATCTAACCGCTTTTTAGCGGTTATTTTTTCGTCTTGAGAATCTGCCTTTCATTTATCTTTAGGCCGAGACAGGGAAATACAATGAAGCGTTTGGTTGTCGGCATCAGCGGTGCCAGCGGTTTTCAGTATGGCGTGAAAGCTTTGCAGCTTTTGCGTGAGCATCAGGTAGAAACGCATTTGGTGGTTTCGCAAGGGGCGGAGATGACCCGCGCTTTGGAAACGGATTACACCAAAGAAGACGTTTATGCTTTGGCGGATGTCGTGCATTCTATCCGTAATGTCGGGGCAAGTATTGCCAGCGGATCGTTTTTGACAGATGGAATGTTGATTGCGCCGTGTTCAATGAAAACCTTGGCTTCGGTTGCTCATGGATTCGCCGATAATTTGCTCAGCCGTGCGGCGGATGTAACGTTGAAAGAGCGGCGCAAGCTGGTGTTGATGGTGCGTGAAGCGCCGTTAAACTTAGCGCACATTGAAAACATGCGCCGCGTGACAGAGATGGGCGGCATTGTGTTTCCTCCCGTTCCGGCTTTATATCAGAAGCCTGAATCCATCGAAGATATGATTACACACAGTGTCTCTCATGCTTTGGACTTGTTCGGTATCATTCAAAACAATGTGCCGCGCTGGCAGGGCTGATGTTTCAGACGGCCTGAGTATAAGTTACGACTGAGAATGAAGATAAAAACCATGCAAACGATTCCTGCCAATATAGTGAAGTTTTTGAGTAGTCACCATGTCGTCAGTATTGCTGCTGCGGAAGAGGGCGAAGTTTGGGCCGCTTGCTGTTTTTATGTATTTGATGAGGCAAATGCCCGATTAATTGTGCTGACATCTTTGAAAACGAAACATGGCGGAATGATGAGCCGGTCAGCCAAAGTAGCCGGTACCATTGCCGGACAGCCTGACAGCATCACGAAAATCAGCGGCATTCAGTTTGCGGCGACTGCCGCTTTGATTGAGGATGAAGCGGATTTGAAAGCGGCGCAGTCTTTGTATTACAAAGCGCATCCTGCTGCCAGAGTAATGAAAAGCGATGTTTGGGCATTGAATTTGGACAGTGTGAAATTCACTGACAATAAATTGGTATTCGCACAAAAAACGTACTGGAATCGCGAGGATTAAGAAAGGCTGTCTGAAAGATGAAATTTCAGACGGCCTTTGGTAATGTTACAAATTAATCGTGTCCGAGATCGACAGTTTTGTCTTTGTAACGTGTATCGGGAACCAAAACGATTTTCTCGTCCACTTTGCCGATGGCTTTCACGTCTTTGCCCGGATAGTCCAGCTGATGCAGGAAGTAGCGGATACAGTTCAAACGTGCACGTTTTTTGTCGTCGGAACGGATGATGACCCAAGGCGCGTCGCCGGTGTGGGTGTGGAAGAACATGGCGTTTTTGGCTTCGGTGTAGTCGTCCCAGCGGTCGAGCGACTGGATATCCACAGGAGACAGTTTCCAGTGTTTCAGCGGGTCGTCACGACGTGAGATGAAGCGACGGAGTTGTTCTTCACGGGATACGGAGAACCAGAATTTGAACAGATGGATGCCGCTGGCAACAAGCATACGTTCCAATTCAGGGGTTTGACGCATGAAGAGCAGGTATTCGTTAGGTTCGCAGAAGCCCATTACGCGTTCTACGCCGGCACGGTTGTACCATGAGCGGTCGAAGAATACCATTTCGCCTGCGGTCGGCAGGTTTTGGATGTAGCGTTGGAAATACCATTGGCCGCGTTCGGTAGTGGTCGGTTTCTCCAAAGCAACCACGCGCGCGCCACGCGGATTCAGGTGTTCCATAAAGCGTTTGATGGTACCGCCTTTACCGGCTGCATCGCGGCCTTCAAACAGGCTGACGATACGCTGACCGGAATCTTTAACCCAGCTTTGTACTTTCAACAATTCGATTTGCAGCTTCTGTTTTTCTTTTTCGTAAACAGAGCGGCGCATACGTTGTTTGTACGGGTAGTTGGCAGGAAGCGGTGCACTGCTGGAATCTTCGTCAGTGCCGCGTCCTTCGTGTTCCAAAACAGCCTTTTCGAATACTTGCAGCTGGTCTTGTTTCTCGCCCAGTTCAACATTCTCGAACGGTTCTAATTGGTGGTCTGCCATAAAGTCTCCTTATCGATTAAGTTTTAAATGATATGGTGTGGTATGACTTGATTTTACCTCTTTATGCTGTGTTAGCCTACATAAAATTACACATAAGCGATTTTTTCCGGCTTGTTTGATAATTTTTGTAAAAACAGCGTATAATCAGCCTATTTGTATAATACATCATGCCTTATTTCGCCCTGTTCGACGATGCGTTAAGCGGTCGTGCAAAACTCTATCAAAATCATGTGGAAAGCTGCCTTTTTCATCATAACGAACTGGCGTCGTTGGATGATGTTTTGCAGGCAGGTTGGAAAAAAGGCCTGTATGCAGTGTTGTTTGCAGACTACGAATTCGGATTGCCACTGATGGATATTTCATCCGCGCGCAGTGGCAATTTGCGTTTGCACTGGTTTGCCGATTATTCTGAAATCGATGCCGAAAGCTGGCTAGACAATCATTCAGACGGCCTTGAGGCAGGCATCTCCACTCCCCGATTCTCCGTATCTGAAGCCGATTATCTCGAGCATATCAACCAAATCCACGAAGCCATCCGCCGCGGCGATACCTATCAAATCAATTACACCGCACGCCTGCACCTGCAAACTTACGGTAATCCGATTCAACTTTACCGCCGTTTGCGCCAGCCTGTGCCGTATGCCGTTTTGTCTTGTCTGCCCGACAGGGCAGGGCAGAGCGCGTGGACTTTGTGTTTTTCTCCCGAACTTTTCCTCAAAATCGATTCAGACGGCCTGATCACAACCGAGCCGATGAAAGGCACTGCGCCGATTCTTCATGACGGACAAGATGAGCGCCGCGCCGTTGAATTGCGAAACGACCCGAAAAATCGCGCCGAAAATGTGATGATTGTCGATTTGTTGCGCAACGACCTCGGCAAAATCGCGCAAACGGGCAAAGTACGCGTGCCTGAACCGTTTAAAGTTTCCCGTTTCGGCAGCGTTTGGCAGATGACCAGTGCCATCGAGGCGCAGGCGCTGCCTGATGTTTCGGTTGCTGATATTCTCCGTGCAGCCTTCCCGTGCGGCAGTATTACCGGTGCGCCTAAACGAATGAGTATGCAGATTATTGAGTCCCTTGAATCCGAACCGCGCGGTTTGTACACAGGCAGCATCGGCTTTTTGCATCCGTGCGATACGGGTTTGGGATTTGAAGGCGTATTTAATGTTGTGATTCGTACCTTATCCCTGAAACCGGTTTCAGACGGCCTTTATCAAGGCGTTTATGGCGTGGGTTCGGGGATTGTGATTGATAGCGATCCTGAAGCCGAATATCGCGAGTGCGGTTGGAAAGCGCGTTTTCTGAATGAATTGCGGCCTGATTTCGGTATTTTTGAAACCATGCGTGTGGAAGATAGACAATGCCGTTTGCTTGATTTGCATTTAGGCCGTCTGAACAGCTCGGCGCAAGCGCTCAACCTGACTTGGCCTGAAAATACAATAGAGAAAATCCAACACTATATAGATGCGTTGCCAAGTGGGTTATTTAGAGTCAAAGCCGCTTTGTTTTCAGACGGTCTTGTATTGAGTCATGCGGCTGTTTCCGAATTGGATGGGCAGCAATACGTTATCTTGAGTGAACACACATTAAGCCAACGCGATTATCTACGCCGCTTCAAAACCACGCGCCGTGAAATTTTTGACCAAGCGTGGAAAACGGCAGAAGAGCAGGGCGCATTTGACGGTCTGTTTTTCAATTCAGACGGCCTTTTGTTAGAGGGTGGAAGAAGCAATGTGTTCGTCAAATATCAAGGACAATGGCTCACGCCGTCTTTGGATTTGGACATTTTGGACGGGGTGATGCGCCAAGCGGTATTGAGGCAACTGCAGCTATATTTAGGTGCGGATACGATAAGGGAAACACACATCACGCGTACCATGTTGGAAAACGCGGAAGAAATCCGCTTAAGCAACGCTTTAAGGGGCGTGTTTGCGGTTTCGCTCCGTAAATAAATGGCAATAGTCAAATCATCGTGATTCAAATTGTCGTAAAGCGGCAATATCCGATAGAATACGTCATTTCAACAATGAGGCCGTCTGAAAGGGAAAACAATATGGCAAAAGCAAAAGGTGGATTGGGACGCGGTTTGGATTCGCTGATTTCCAATGCAGTGGACAGCAGTAGTAGCGACCGCCTGACAACGGTTGCCATCGCCGATATTCAGCCCGGCCGTTATCAGGCGCGTGTGCAAATTGATGATGAAGCTTTGCAGGAATTGGCCGATTCCATTAAAGCGCAAGGCATTATCCAGCCGGTTATCGTACGCGAACGTGGTCTGTCTCAATATGAATTGATTGCCGGCGAACGCCGTTGGCGCGCTTCCCAGTTGGCCGGTTTAACCGAAATTCCTGTCGTTATCAAGACCATTAGCGACGAAACTGCATTGGCTATGGGTTTGATTGAAAACCTGCAACGTGAAAACCTCAATCCAATTGAAGAAGCGCAAGGTTTGAAACGTCTTGCAGATGAATTCGGCCTGACTCACGAAACCATCGCAAAAGCCGTCGGTAAAAGCCGTAGTGCCATCTCCAACAGCCTGCGCCTGTTGAGCCTGCCTGAGCCGGTTCAGGAAATGCTTTATCAACGCCGTCTAGAAATGGGTCATGCCCGTGCGTTGCTGACCTTGCATGTGGTTGACCAATTGGAGTTGGCGCAAAAAGCCGTCAAAAACGGTTGGTCGGTGCGCGAAGTAGAACGTCGCAGTCAGTTGGCGCATCAAAAAGCCAAACCGGAAGCAGCCAAAACCATCAGCCCGGATATCCGCCGTATCAATGATGCCTTGACCGAGCGTTTGGGTGTCAATGCCGAAGTCAAAACCAGCAATCAGAAAAAAGGCAAAATCGTACTGCATTTTGATACGCCGGAAACATTTGAATACTTGCTGAAGCAGTTGGGTATCAATCAAGAGTTTTAACGGTTTTATAAACAGGCCGTCTGAAAAAAATTTCAGACGGCCTGAATTTTTGATAAAAGGACTGGTCGTACAGATGTTTACAATACAAATCAAAATCTTCTATAAAATCTGTGTAGCAACATGTAATTTGTGTTAAACTCCGTTCCTGCAAAGATTTGTTTTATATGTGTTAATCATTTATCTGTGAAAGGTTCACAAAGATTAACATATTGCTTGACGTTAACAAACTTCTTGATTATATTAATTTACCTTGCGTTTTGGGGTGTGAAGTACAATGAATCAAATAGTCCCATTGCAAGTAGTTGTATTGTTAATAATTTCAGTTGTTTGTGCGTTATTCTCCGGATTGCCCGGCCTCCTCTCTGCTTTGGCGGGAGGATTTTCGTACATTTTGCCTACCCTTGTTGCAGTTTTACTTTTAAAGTTTTCCCGACGAAATCCCGATCTGCAAAGGTCGATGTTTGTCGGTGGAGAGGTTTTAAAAGTAGTGCTGTCGCTGGTATCTATGTCGGTCGTTTTTGCGATATGGCATCAATCGCTGGTATTTTTCCCATTCTTATTGGGGTTACTCAGTGTCAGTCATTTGGTTTTTTTAGTATTGTTGAGAGTGAAACACTATGGCAGGTGAAACTATGACCGCTGCCGACTACATCAAGCACCACTTGCAAAGCTTGACCAGTATGTCGGATGTTACTCAGGGTCAAGGACTGAAAAACATCGCTGATTTTTCGTTCATTAACCTTGATGCAATCTTTTTTGCTGTTCTGTTAGGCGTAATCGGCAGCTTCCTTTTGTGGCGCGGTGCCAAAAAAGCAACGGCTGGCGTGCCTGGTCGTTTTCAAGCAGCTGTTGAAATTTTGTTCGAATTCGTGGATAACATGTGTAAGAGTATTATTCATAACGAACAATCGCGTAAAGCCGTTGCGCCTTTGGGTTTGACCCTGTTTGTCTGGATTTTCCTGATGAACGCCATGGATATGTTGCCGGTTGATTTGCTGCCGATGGCATGGCAAGGCATTACCGGTAATCATCATGCACTGTTGCGCGTTGTACCGACTGCTGACTTGAATACGACTTTGGCTTTGGCAATCGGCGTATTGTTGGTATGTATTTATTACAATATCAAAATCAAAGGCTTTGGCGGTTGGATTCACGAATTGTTCAGCGCACCTTTTGGCCCGATGCTCGCTCCGGCCAACTTTCTGTTGAACTTGGTAGAGTTTTTGTCCAAAACCGTATCCCACGGTATGCGGTTGTTTGGTAATATGTATGCCGGTGAGCTGGTGTTCCTGCTGATCGCTTTGTTGGGTGGTGCATGGGCGTCAACCGGCAGTATCGAGACTTTGGATCCAATTTTATTTGTGTTCCACCTGATTGCCGGTTTGGCTTGGGCGATTTTCCACATTTTGGTTATCACCTTGCAGGCATTTATTTTCATGGCGTTGGCGTTCGTATACATCGGACAAGCGCATGATGCACACTAATCAAGTAGTTTTTTCGTAGTTTGTTTTTGTAGTTTAACCTTTACTATCTTAAGGAGTTTAAAAATGGGTTTGATTGCTATCGCATGTGGTTTGATCGTTGCCTTGGGTGCATTGGGTGCCTCTATCGGTATCGCAATGGTTGGTTCTAAATACTTGGAATCTTCTGCCCGTCAACCTGAGCTGATCGGTCCTCTGCAAACCAAACTGTTCTTGATCGCTGGTCTGATCGACGCGGCCTTCTTGATCGGTGTGGCTATTGCCCTGTTGTTCGCCTTCGTTAACCCGTTTGGTGCTGCGTAATCAAGACGGAGTGATCCGTTCAGATACAGGCTTATGGTCTGTTTGATTAACCCAGATACGAAGGTTAAGTAACGTGAATATTAATGCAACCTTATTTGCGCAAATCCTAGTTTTCTTTGGCTTGGTTTGGTTTACGATGAAATTCGTATGGCCTCCGATTGCCAAAGCATTGGATGAGCGTGCCGCAAAAATCGCCGAGGGCTTGGCTGCTGCCGAGCGCGGTAAGAGCGATTTTGAGCAGGCAGAGAAAAAAGTTGCAGAACTTATGGCCGAAGGGCGTAATCAGGTAACCGAAATGGTTGCTAACGCCGAAAAACGTGCTGCAAAAATTGTAGAAGAAGCCAAAGAGCAAGCTTCTCATGAAGCAGCACGCATTGCAGCCCAAGCAAAAGCTGACGTGGAGCAAGAAGTTAACCGTGCGCGCGAAGTGTTGCGCGAACAGGTTGCTACACTGGCTGTTAAAGGTGCGGAATCTATCTTGCGTAAAGAAGTTGATGCTTCCAAACATGCAGATTTGCTCAGTGCCTTAAAACAGGAGCTGTAATCTTATGGCAGAGTTCGCAACGATTGCCAGGCCTTATGCGAAAGCATTGTTTAGTCTGGCTCAGGAAAAAAACCAAATCGAGTCTTGGTTGGGCGAACTGAAAGAACTCGCAGCGGTTGTTCAAGATGAGAAAGTTATTGCTTTCATCGAGCAACCGGAAACGGGAGCTTCCGAAAAAGCAGAAACGCTCAAAGGTCTTGTCGGTATCAAAAATGTCGAATTGGCAAATTTCATTACCGTTTTGGCCGAGCAAAAGCGTTTGCTGGTATTGCCGGAAATTTATGCCCAATATCAAGATTTGACCTTGATACACAACAATACGAAATCGGCAGTAATTTACAGCGCGTATGAGCTCAGTTCTCAGCAGCTGGCCGATGTTACCGATATCCTGACAAAACGCTTCAACAGCAAATTGGATGTGGTAACTAAAGTTGCCCCTGAATTAATTGGCGGCATCAAAGTAGAAGTGGGTGATCAGGTCTTGGATTTGTCCGTACAAGGCAAACTGAATGCTTTGTATGCGACTATGACAAATTAGGAGAGTTTTCATGCAGCTTAATCCTGCTGAAATTAGCGATTTGATTAAAGCCAAAATCGAAAATCTGTCCGTCGATGCAGAAGTGCGTACCCGTGGTACCGTTGTTTCTGTTACAGACGGCATTGTGCGCATTCATGGCTTGTCAGACGCGATGCAAGGTGAGATGCTCGAATTCCCCGGTAACACTTTCGGTCTGGCCATGAACTTGGAGCGTGACTCCGTCGGTGCCGTAGTGTTGGGTGAGTACGAACACATTAAAGAAGGCGATACAGTTACCTGTACCGGCCGTATTTTGGAAGTGCCGATCGGTCGCGAACTGGTTGGCCGCGTAGTTGATGCATTGGGTCGTCCTATCGATGGTAAAGGTCCAATCAACACAACATTGACTGCTCCAATCGAAAAAATTGCACCAGGTGTGATTGCGCGTAAATCGGTTGACCAACCAATGCAAACCGGGCTGAAAGCCATTGACTCTATGGTTCCGGTTGGTCGTGGCCAACGTGAGTTGATCATTGGTGACCGTCAAACCGGTAAAACTGCCGTAGCACTGGATGCCATCGTTAACCAAAAAGGTACAGGCGTTATCTGTATTTATGTGGCTATCGGTCAAAAAGCATCTTCTATTGCCAACGTAGTACGCAAATTGGAAGAGCATGGCGCGATGGAACACACTATCGTGGTTGCTGCAACTGCTTCTGAAGCCGCTGCACTGCAATACATCGCCCCTTACTCCGGTTGTACCATGGGCGAATTCTTCCGTGACCGCGGTGAAGATGCACTGATCGTATACGATGACTTGTCTAAACAAGCCGTTGCATACCGTCAAATTTCCCTGCTGTTGCGCCGTCCTCCCGGTCGTGAAGCATATCCTGGCGACGTATTCTATCTGCACTCCCGTTTGTTGGAACGTGCGGCTCGCGTCAGCGAAAACGAAGTTGAAAAACTGACCAATGGCGAAGTAAAAGGCAAAACCGGTTCTCTGACTGCATTACCGATTATTGAAACACAAGCCGGTGACGTATCAGCGTTCGTACCAACCAACGTAATTTCGATTACAGACGGCCAAATCTTCTTGGAAACCGACTTGTTCAACGCCGGTATCCGTCCTGCAATCAATGCCGGTATTTCCGTATCGCGCGTAGGTGGTGCAGCACAAACCAAAGTTATCAAAAAACTGGGTGGCGGTATCCGTTTGGCGTTGGCACAATACCGTGAATTGGCGGCGTTCTCGCAATTTGCTTCCGATTTGGACGAAGCAACACGCAAACAGTTGCAACATGGTGAAGTGGTTACTGAATTGATGAAACAAAAACAATTCAGCACATTGAACACTGCCGAAATGGCATTGACTTTGTGGGCGATCAACAACGGTTCTTACGCAGATGTTCCGGTATCCAAAGCCTTGGCTTTCGAAGCAGAATTCTTGAGTTTCGTACGTACGCAACATCCTGAGGTTCTAGAAGCGATTAATGCATCAGGCGCAATGTCTGACGAAAGCGAAAAAGCATTGACCGAAGCCATGAAATCTTTCAAATCTTCTTACGCTTACCAAGCATAAGTATTGAGATGAAAGGAGTCTGAAATGGCAGTCGGAAAAGAGATTCTCACCAAAATCCGTAGTGTTCAAAATACCCAAAAGATCACTAAAGCGATGCAAATGGTGTCGACCTCTAAAATGCGGAAGACTCAAGACCGGATGCGCTTAGCGCGTCCGTACGCCGAAAAAGTGCGTACAGTGATGAGCCATCTTGCACAGACTAATGCCGATCATGGTATCAAATTGTTGGAGCCGCACCGTGAAGTGCGTCGTGCCGGTTTCATTTTGATTACCTCGGATAAAGGTTTGTGCGGTGGCTTGAACGCAAACGTACTGAAAAAGTTTTTGGCGCAAGTTCAAGAGTATCAGGAACAAGGCATCGAAGTCGAAGTCGTGTGCCTGGGTAGTAAAGGTTTGGCTGCATGCCAAAGCATCGGTTTGAATGTTATTGCCAGCGCAACCAATTTGGGCGATACCCCAAAAATGGAATTGCTGCTCGGCCCTCTGACCGAAATCTTCCAACGTTATGAGAAGCATGAATTAGACCGTATCCATATGGTTTACTCACGTTTCGTCAATACAATGCGCCAAGAGCCGCGTATGGAAGTTTTGCTGCCTATCGGTGAAAACGTTATTGACGACGAAGCGGGTCATTCTTCATTTGCTTGGGAATACCGCTACGAGCCGAGTCCTATCGCCGTATTGGAATATTTGGTTCGCCGCTATTTAGAGTCTGTGGTCTATCAGGCATTGAGCGACAACATGGCATCTGAACAAGCCGCGCGTATGGTAGCGATGAAAGCCGCAACCGACAACGCAGGCAATGCCATTAAAGAATTGCGCTTGGTGTACAACAAATCGCGTCAAGCTGCGATTACCACAGAATTGTCAGAAATTGTAGCAGGTGCAGCGGCAGTTTAATGCCGTCTGAAGCCTGAACAGGAAATTAGGATACGATAATGAGCCAAGGCAAAATCGTACAAGTTATTGGTGCGGTGGTTGACGTGGAATTTCCACGCGACGCTATCCCGCATGTTTACGATGCCCTGAAATTGGACGAGAACGGTCTGACTCTGGAAGTTCAACAGCTTCTGGGTGACGGCGTTGTCCGTACTATTGCAATGGGTAGTTCAGACGGCCTGAAACGCGGCATGTCTGTAAGCAATACTGGTGCGCCAATTACTGTGCCGGTAGGTAAAGGTACATTGGGTCGTATTGTCGACGTATTGGGTACGCCTGTTGATGAAGCAGGTCCGATCGATACCGACAAGAGCCGTGCCATTCACCAAACTGCTCCGAAATTCGACGAGTTGTCTTCAACTACCGAATTGTTGGAAACCGGTATTAAAGTGATCGACTTGCTGTGTCCGTTTGCTAAAGGCGGTAAAGTAGGTCTGTTCGGTGGTGCCGGTGTGGGCAAAACCGTGAACATGATGGAATTGATCAACAACATCGCCAAAGCGCACAGCGGTCTGTCCGTGTTCGCAGGTGTGGGTGAACGTACCCGTGAAGGTAACGACTTCTACCACGAGATGAAAGATTCCAACGTATTGGATAAAGTAGCCATGGTGTATGGCCAAATGAACGAACCTCCAGGCAACCGTCTGCGCGTTGCTTTGACCGGTTTGACTATGGCCGAATACTTCCGTGACGAAAAAGACGAAAACGGTAAAGGCCGCGACGTATTGTTCTTCGTTGACAACATCTACCGTTACACTCTGGCCGGTACTGAAGTATCTGCACTGTTGGGCCGTATGCCTTCTGCAGTGGGTTACCAACCGACATTGGCTGAAGAAATGGGTCGTTTGCAAGAGCGTATTACCTCTACCCAAACCGGTTCCATTACTTCCATCCAAGCCGTATATGTACCTGCGGATGACTTGACTGACCCGTCTCCAGCGACAACTTTCGCCCACTTGGACGCCACCGTCGTATTGAGCCGTGATATTGCATCTTTGGGTATTTACCCGGCAGTTGACCCACTTGATTCTACTTCACGCCAATTGGATCCGATGGTATTGGGTCAAGAGCACTATGACGTAGCGCGCGGTGTACAGTCTACTCTGCAAAAATACAAAGAATTGCGCGACATTATTGCCATTCTGGGTATGGACGAATTGTCTGACGAAGACAAACTGACTGTGATGCGTGCCCGTAAAATCCAACGCTTCCTGTCTCAACCGTTCCACGTTGCCGAAGTATTTACCGGTTCTCCAGGCAAATACGTTCCATTGCGTGACACCATCGCCGGCTTTAAAGCCATCTTGAACGGCGAATACGACCATCTGCCTGAACAAGCGTTCTACATGGTAGGCGGCATTGAAGAAGCGGCTGAGAAAGCGAAAACCTTAAACTAAGGAGGCCGGCATGAGCACCATGCAAGTTGAAGTGGTTAGTAGCGAGCAAAACATCTATTCGGGCGAGGCCAGCTTTGTGGTGATTCCGACCGTTCAAGGTGAGCTTGGTATTTATCCACGACACGAGCCGATTATGAGTTTGGTACGCCCCGGAGCATTGCGTTTGACTGTTCCGGGTGAAGCTGAAGAAGTGCTGGTTGCTGTTTCCGGTGGAGTTTTAGAAGTACAGCCTGATAAGATTACCGTATTGGCAGACGTTGCCGTCCGCAGTACAGAAATGGATCAGGCGCGTGCTGAAGCAGCTAAAAAAGCAGCCGAAACAGGTGTTTCTGAAGCCAGAGACGAAAAATCTTTGGCCGAAGCGCACAAAGCATTGGCAGCAGCCATTGCTCAGCTGAAAACTTTGGATTACCTTCGTTCGCAAAAAAACAAGTAATGTGGGTTCATCAAGAAAAAGCACAACGAAATGTTGTGCTTTTTTATTTGCCTGAAGATAAGCAATTTGGTATTGAAATGTCGATAGATAAGCAGGAGTCGAGACGATATAATCACGGTTATGATTGAATTTTTGATAGATTCTGGTCAAGCAGTTAGCCTTGTTATGCTGGTAAAATAGTTTTTTTAAATCTTTTCCAGCATCAATAAAACAGATTAGATAATTTCTAATTTATTGAGATTTCAATAGAGTTAAATTCTTAAACATTTAAAATAATAGGGTTTATCAAAATGCTCATATAAACAGGCCGTCTGAAACTTGATTTTCGGTTTTCAGACGGACTTTTCCTTTATAATCAGTACATTATTTTCATACACACAGCAGGTTCTCTATGTCCAACAAACCCACACTCCTTCTCGTTGACGGCTCTTCTTATCTTTACCGCGCCTATCATGCTATGGGGCAGAATTTGTCTGCACCCGACGGTGCGCCGACGGGGGCGATGTATGGCGTGTTGAACATGCTGCGCCGGCTGCGGGCGGATTATGTGCACGATTATTGTGCGGTGGTGTTTGATGCGAAGGGCAAGAATTTCCGCCACGAGATGTTCCCCGACTATAAGGCAACGCGCCCGCCGATGCCGGACGATTTGCGCCCGCAGGCGGAAGCCTTGCCGGATTTGGTGCGGCTGATGGGCTGGCCGGTGCTGGTGATTCCGCAAGTCGAAGCGGACGACGTGATTGGCACGCTGGCGGAGATGGCCGGCGAAGCGGGGTGGAACGTGGTGGTGTCCACTGGCGATAAGGATATGGCGCAGTTGGTGAACGAGCGCGTTACGCTGGTGAACACGATGAGCGGCGAAACGCTGGACATTGAGGGCGTGAAGGAGAAATTCGGCGTACGCCCCGACCAAATCCGCGATTATCTCGCGCTGATGGGCGATAAGGTGGACAATGTGCCGGGCGTGGAGAAATGCGGCCCGAAAACGGCGGTGAAGTGGCTGGAAGCTTACGGCTCGCTGGCTGGTGTGATGGAACACGCTGCGGAAATCAAGGGCAAGGTCGGCGAAAACCTGCAAGCCGCGCTGCCCCAACTGCCGCTGTCGTATGATTTGGTAACGATTAAAACCGATGTGGACTTGCACACCGAGCTTTCAGACGGCCTCGAAAGCCTGCGCCGCACTTCGCCGAAATGGTCGCAGCTTGCGGTCGATTTCAAACGCTGGGGCTTCCGCACTTGGCTGAAAGAAGCGGAAAGCCGTATGCACGAAGCGCAAAACACAGATTTGTTCGGCAGCGAGCATATCGGCGAACAAGCTGCATTGGCGATGGAAACACAGCCGGAAAAACAACCCGAACTTGCCCCAGCCCCTGAAAAGCTGGATTATCAAGCCGTTACCACTGAAGCGCAGTTTGCCACCTTGTTAGACAAACTATCGCAGACAGACACAATCGGCATCGATACAGAAACTACATCCCTAGATGCGATGAACGCTTCGCTGGTCGGCATCAGCATCGCGTTCCAAGCAGGCGAAGCGGTTTATATCCCCGTAGGGCACAGCCTGACCGCCGCGCCCGAACAGCTTGATTTGCAAGACGTATTAGGCCGTCTGAAACCGCATTTGGAAAACCCCGCCCTGAAAAAAATCGGGCAAAACCTCAAATACGACCAACACGTTTTCGCCAACTACGGCATCGCCCTGAACGGCATTGCCGGCGATTCCATGCTCGCTTCCTACATCATCGAGAGCCATCTCGGACACGGCTTGGATGAATTGTCCGAACGCTGGCTGGGCTTGGAAACCATTACCTACGAATCGCTGTGCGGCAAAGGCGCGAAGCAAATCGGGTTTGCCGACGTCGCCATCGAGCAGGCGACCGAATACGCTGCCCAAGACGCTGATTTCGCTCTGCGCCTCGAAGCGCACCTGCGCGCGCAAATGGACGCCAAACAGCTTGAAATGTATGAAAAAATGGAGCTGCCCGTCGCGCAGGTATTGTTTGAAATGGAACGCAACGGCGTACAAATCGACCGTGCCGAACTCGCCCGTCAAAGCGCAGAACTTGGCGCCGAGCTGATGAAACTCGAACAAGAAGCCTACGCCGCCGCAGGCCAGCCGTTCAACCTCAACTCGCCCAAACAGCTGCAAGAAATCCTGTTTGACAAAATGGGCATTCCCACCAAAGGCCTGAAAAAAACCGCCAAAGGCGGCATTTCCACCAACGAAGCCGTGCTCGAACAGCTCGCACCCGACTACCCCCTGCCCAAAATCATCCTGCAAAACCGCAGTCTGGCGAAACTCAAATCCACCTACACCGACAAACTGCCCGAAATGATTTCCCCCAAAGACGGCCGCGTGCATACCACCTACGCCCAAGCCGTCGCCATTACCGGCCGTCTCGCTAGTAACAACCCCAACCTGCAAAACATCCCCATCCGCACCGCCGAAGGCCGCCGCGTACGCCGCGCCTTCACCGCACCGCAAGGCAGCGTCATCGTTTCCGCCGACTATTCCCAAATCGAGCTGCGCATCATGGCGCACCTCTCCGGCGACAAAACCCTGATGGCCGCCTTCCAAAACGGCGAAGACGTACACCGCCGCACCGCCGCCGAAGTGTTCGGCATCGCGCCCGAAAACGTTTCGTCCGAACAACGCCGCTATGCCAAAACCATCAACTTCGGCCTGATTTACGGCATGAGCCAATACGGTCTCGCCAAATCGCTGGGCATCGACAACATCTCCGCCAAAAACTTTATCGACCGCTACTTCGCCCGCTATCCCGGCGTTGCCGAATACATGCAGCGCACCAAAGAACAAGCCGCCGTACAAGGCTTCGTCGAAACCCTGTTCGGCCGCCGCCTCTACCTGCCCGACATCCGTAACAAAAACGCCAACGCCCGCGCCGGAGCCGAACGCGCCGCCATCAACGCCCCCATGCAAGGCACCGCCTCCGACCTCATCAAACGCGCCATGATAGACGTGGCCCGCTGGCTTTCAGAGTGCGAAGCCTCCCCGTGGGACTGCCTGAAGAGCAAATTGATTATGCAGGTGCACGACGAATTGGTATTGGAAGTGGTTGAATCGGAATTGGAAACCGTAAAAGAAATGCTGCCGAAAGTGATGGCCGAAGTGGACGGCGGGCTGTTGCATGTGCCGCTGGTGGCGGAAGTGGGGGTGGGTAAGGATTGGGATGGAGCGCATTGATTTGATTTCACAGCGGTTAACCGCCGCGCACAAAGCGCTTGAGTTGAGAAAGCCGAACAATAGGGATAAATAAAGGATTAAGTGATGGAAAACGATTTAATTAAGCAAGGCCATGAACTCTTTAACGCTAAACAATACACCGAAGCCATTCAAAAGCTGAATGAGGCTTTAGATACAACAAACGATCCGCAACAACAAGTTGATGTCCAATTTTTGCTGGGGCGTTGTTATTTGGAACAGGCACTTCAAACTGGTAATACAGCCTTGTTTGATAAGGCTCGTCAGCACCATCAAGAACAATTGGCATTAGCTAAAAAATTAGACGGCGATACGGGTATTAAAGAACAAGCTAATGTCCAATTTTGGCTGGGTTATTGTTATTTTAATCAGGCGCTTCAAACCGGCAACGCAGCTTTGTTTGACGATGCCCGCAGGTATTTTCAAGAACAGTTGGAATGTACTAAGAAATTAAGCGGAGATAAGGGCATTGAAAAACAGGCTAATGCCCAATCTTGGCTGGGTTATTGTTATTTTAAGCAGGCGCTTCAAACCGGCAACGCAGCTTTGTTTGACGATGCCCGCAGGTATTTTCAAGAATGGTTGGAATCGGCTGAAAAATTAGGTGGCGATAAGGACATTGAAGAACAAGCCAAAGCCCAATTTTGGCTGGGGCGTTGTTATTTCGAGCAGGCACTTCAAACTGACAATGCAATCTCGTTTGACAAGGCCTACAAACACTTTCAAGCGCAATTGACACAGGCTGAACAATTGGAAAAATTAAACAGCGATAAGGGTATTGAAAAACAAGCCAATGCCCAAGTCTGGCTGGGACGTTGTTATTTGAAACAGGCCAAGCAAAACCAAGGCAACATAGAGCAAAGCGAAGATTATTTGTCCGAAGCAGAAAAATGCTTTGATGAAGTATCCAAGCTAGTAGAAAAGTCAAAAGATAAGTCTTTCAAAAAGCAAGTGATTTCGAAGCTGAGACGTGATTTCAGAGAACTTGATTTTGCAAAAGGAAATTACGACAACTACTTCAAATCCAAACAAGAGCATATCCAACAAAAATTGTCTAAAAATAAAAAGATAAACGGCTGTCTAAAAGAAAACATTGCTGCGGTTTTAGCGGTATTGAGCATAGACCCGATTGAATTTGACAAACCTCTGGCGCATTACACCAGCCCGACGGTATGCGAAAAATTATTGGGCATAGGACAAAAACAGGCCAATCAGGAAAACATCGTTGCCGGCAAAATGAGAATGAACAGCTCGGCCTATATGAACGACCCGTATGAAGGCAAAAGCCTGTATGACCTGCTGGGCATTCAGGAACCGGATTTGGAAAACCTGTCGGAATTCAGCCCCTACAATGCCTTTTTTTCCTGCTTTTCTTCGCGGGTAAACGATTTAAACCAGTTCCGCCTGTACGGAAAAGTCGGCAACGTCGAAGCCTCGGGCTGCTGCTTGGTGTTCAACAAGCGCGGCAATTGGATACACGAGCCCGACCTCGATGCGTCTTTCCGCCGCCTGAACGATCAAGACGGATTCACGGGTAGCGTTGTAAAAGAAACCACGGCGCAAAGGCCGTCTGAAAACCTGCCGCTGTACCAAATTGCCTATATTTTTTACCGCGACGAATATACGCAGGATAAAGAATACGATGTGATGGACGGCGATCCGGTTTTCGGCGTCCGCTTAAAGCCGATTAGCGACAACCAAGATTGGCATGGAGTGAGAAAAGCGCAGTTTCAGACGGCCTTAATCGGCTTGTGCGATTATTTCAAAGACACCAAGCAAAACAGGGAAGAATCCCAAGAAAACAAAGCCGCATTGGAATACATCCGCTATCTGTTTAAAGACCACGCATTCCGCGACGAAGAAGAATTCCGCCTGCTGCAAATCGAAGAAATCGGCTCGGACAAAGTGCAGTATTGTCCCGATACCAACACCGCTTTTTTGGAATACGGCAACGTCTGCACCAAGCTGGACGAAGTGATTTTGGGCACGAATTACGAGCGCACCACCGACTGCCGGAAAGTGGAAGTGTTCCGCCACCTGCTCAAACGCAAACAGCCGCACATCAAAGTAAGGCATTCGTCATTGCCGATTAACCCGCCGAACAAATCTGTAAGCCAGCAGTAGCAACTGTATTTTTGCCCGACGGGGTGAAAAATACAGTTGCTACAAAATCATTCCGGGCATAACACTATGAAATACCGTCATTTTTACCGCAATGGCGGCACTTACTTTTTTACGGTTGTAACCAATAAACGGCAGCAAGCCGTAGCCTGCATCTCCACCAACAGCGTGCGTGGCTGCACCACTCACCCTACCTGTGAATTACGCGAAACTTCAAAGCCAACGTGCAGGGTGTGTGCGGTACGCACGCACACGTGTTTTGGTGTTCAAACCATTGTTTCAAACTTTCAGACAATTTCAAACGTGGTCTGAAAACTTTTGGAATAAAGGCCGTCTGAAATCCAGTTTTCAGACGGCCTTATTGTTTATTCATTCAAAATCTAACAGTCAAACTCTGCAATAACCGGTGCATGGTCGCTGGGGCGTTCTTGGGCGCGGGTTTCTAGGTCGACGGTGACGTCTGTAAGGGTGATGGCGAGTTCGGGGCTGCAGAGGATGTGGTCGATGCGCAGGCCGAGTTTGCGTTGGAACATGGCGCCGCGGTAGTCGAACCAGGTGTAGAACGTGCCTTCGGGGTGGATTTTGCGCAGGCTGTCGGTCAGGCCGAGGTCGAGCAGGTTTTTAAACCATTGTCTTTCGATGGAGGAGCAATGGATTTTTTCGTGCCATTTTTCGAGGTCGTAGCAGTCGGCATCGGACGGGGCGATGTTGAAGTCGCCGAGCAGGACGAGTTTGGGGTGGGCGGCCATTTCGGCACGGACGAACTCTGTCAATGCGGCAAACCATTGCTCTTTGTATTGGAATTTTGGGCTGTCCAGTGCTTCGCCGTTGACGCAATAGACGTTGATGACGCGCACGCCGTTGATGGTGGCGGCGATGACACGGCGTTGCGGGTCGTCGGGTAGGGCGGGCAGGCCGCAATGTACGTCTTGCGGTTCGTGGCGGCTGATGATGGCGACGCCGTTGTAGGTTTTTTGGCCGCTCCAGACGCAGTGCCAGCCCATCATTTGTAGGGCGGCGGCCGGGAATTTGTCTTGGTCGAGTTTGAGTTCTTGTAAGGCGAGTATGTCGGCTTGGTGGTCGGCCAGCCAGTTTTGTACTTGGGGCAGGCGGACGTTGAGGGAATTGACGTTCCAAGTGGCGATTTTCATGATGTTTCCGTGTGTGCTGTTGGGAGGGAAGACGGCGGATTGCGCCTGTGGGAATGAGCGGTATTGTATAGCGGATTGGTTTATTTTTCGATATGGGCTGAAAGTGACAGGCCGTCTGAAAGCTGGTGTTTCAGACGGCCTTGATGTTGTGATGTGGAATAATTTGTTTATTCTGCTTGGTCTTTGAGCGTGCGCAGGGTATTGAGGATGGTGGTGGCTTCTTCGGAGATGAGGCGGTATTCGATGATGCGGTGGTAGCGCGTGAAATCGATGATGCCTTCGGTGCGCAGGCGTGCGAGGTGGTTGGCGATGCCGGTCGGGGAGGAGTCGAGCGCCTGTGCTAATTCGGTAATGCTGCGGTCGCCGTCAAGCAGCAGAAAAAGGATGGCCATGCGTTCGGGGTTGGCAATCAGTTTGAGAATGGTAGAGAGACGCTTGATTTCCATATTATTGTTCCTTTTGTCTGTTATATGAATGCTTGATTTGGGTTAAATTTGGATGATTGTAGTTTTTATTAAGATTAACCTTATAATTCAAACTCTTACCTTGCAGTGTACACGGTTTTGTAAAATTTGAGGGCATTGTTTTGCAATTTTTTTGTTTATTTTCGATAGTTTGCTTCGGTTGTGAAATGGATTGAAAAGAGACGAAAAGGCCGTCTGAAATGTTCCGTTGCAGATGATTTTGCTGACGGATGTTTCAGACGGCCTTTGATTTGGTTTTAAGTTGTTTTTTCTTTTATGTTTGTTTGGAATCAATCGATTGATTGTTTTTAAACAAACAACAAGATTTTATAATTCTATGCTCAGGACTACACGCCAAGGGCTTGTCAGACGCTTGGACGTGTTGTCGAAATGCGACTATTTTTTCTTCCAACCTGCGGTCATGGCGAAGGTGATGGGGTCGTAGTATTTCGGCAGCTTGGACGGAATGCCGACATCGTTACGGTACACGACGCGGTAGCGGTCGGCGAACCAGTTTGGAACGATGGTGTATTGATGGCGGATCAGTCGGTCGAGCGCGCGCGAGGTGGTTTGCAGCTCTTGGCGGTTGGTAAAGCTGTTGAAATGGGTCAGCAGTTTTTCAACCGCAGGATGACAGACACCGGATAGGTTGCGGCTGCCTTCGGTTTTGGCGGCGGCACAGCTGAAGTAGTCGTATTGCTCGTTGCCGGGGCTTTCGCTGTTGCCGTAGTAGCCGGTGGTCACGTCAAAATCGAAGTCGTTCATGCGTTTTTGGTACACGGCGGAATCGGCGGTGCGCACGTTCATGGTGATGCCGATTTTGGCGAGGTCGCGCTGCCATTTGGCGGTAATGCGTTCGTAGTTTTTGCTTGGGGCGAGGAATTCAAAGGTCAGCGGTTTGCCTTGTTTGTCGACTGCTTTGCCGTTTTTGTATTGATAGCCACCTTTTTCAAGCAGGGCGCGTGCTTTGAGCAGGTTCGGACGCACGCCCAGTTTGGGGTCGGTAACCGGCGGCATAGGGACGTCTTGATCCAATACGCCGTCGGGCAGCTTGGTACCCAATGATTTGAGCAATGCGGTTTCTGCGCTGTCAGGCTTGCCGGTTGCGGCCATGGTGCTGTTGGTGAAGAAGCTGTCGGTGCGGCGGTATGCGCCGTAGAAGATGCGGCTGTTGACGCTTTCGTAGTCGAAGCTTTCAATCAAGGCGCGGCGGACGTAAATATTGTCCAAGGGCTTGTGGCGCATATTGATGACGAAGCCTTGCATGCCGGCTGTGCTGTTTTGTACCCATTCGTGTTTGGACAGATTGCGTTTTTTGAGGACTTCGTCGGAGTAGGCACGCGCCCAGTTGCGGGCGACGTTTTCTTGTACGAAGTCATATTGGCCGCCTTTCAGCCCTTCGATGCGGACAACTTCGTCTTTGACGTATTTGATGCGGATGTGGTCGTAGTTGTAGCGGCCTTTGCGCACGGGCAGATTTTGCGCCCAGTAGTTTTTATCGCGGACAAACTCGCTGATGCGGCCGTTTTCGGCTTTGGCAAAACGGTAGGGGCCGGAGCCGATTGGCAGGCTGTTTGGTGCGGCGGCCAGGCCTTTAGGATAGCTTTTATGCGAGAAGACGGGCAGGCTGCCAAGAATCATGTGCAATTCTGAGTTGCGCTGTTTGAAGCGGAACACGACGGTGCGGTCGTTGGGCGTTTCCACTTTGGCCACGTCGCTCCAGTAGAAGTGGTACATGGGGGCGGCGGCTTTGTCTTTGGTCAGGATGTTAAATGAAGCGGCAACGTCTTTGGCCAAAACGGGGTCGCCGTTGTGGAATTTGGCTTTGGGGTTGATTTTGAAGGTAACGGAAAGGCCGTCCGGAGCCAGGGCGATGTCTTCGGCAATCAGGCCGTAAACGGCGTACGGTTCGTCCATGCTTTGCTCGGTCAGGGTATCGAGCGTCAGCATACTGATGCCGTATTCGTGGTTGCCTTTGAGGGTAAAGGGGTTGAGTGTGTCAAAAGCACCGAGGAAAGGCGTGGTAAATGTACCACCTTTGGGAGCGTTGGGATTGACGTATTCGAAAGCGGTGAAGTTGGCCGGATATTTGGGTGGTTGGCCAAGGCCTACGCCGTGGGCGGCAAAGGCGGCAGATGGAATCAGACCGAGCAGAGAGAGTAGGGCTGGTGTTTTCATCTATTTATCCTTGTAGGTCGAATGTAATATTCAGTAGTGTGCCGATTATAGCAAAGATAGTGTATTATAAAATCAATAAACTTTACATTTCTTAAAGTTACAACAATACGCACCCTGATTTGTTAAGGGTTTTTTGTTTTATATTAAATAATTTTGCGTTTAATTTTTTTATTTATTTTTCAGTAAATTAAAAATCACCGGCGAAAGCCCGGTTTAATTTTTCATTTATATCTTTCCGGCTCAAAATCTTGACCGTTTTTTAATAAGTTGAAAGCTATCACGGCAAGTTTGCGCATGATTGCTATCAGTATGAGTTTTATGGGCTTTCCTTTGGCTTTTAATCTGTTTACGAAACTGGAAAAGACGTTACAGCGATAAGCAACTAAGGCGGGCATATACAGGCTTTTTCTGATGTCGGCATTGCCAATTTTCGATATTCGGCTTTTGCCGTTTACGCTGCTTCCTGATTGGTTTATGCGTGGGTCTAAACCGAGATAGGCAGTAAACTGCTTTTGGTTGGAGAAAGGGTGTCTTTTGTAGGCGGAAAGCAATACTGCTGCGCTTTGTTCCCCTATGCCTGTAATGGTCTTTAGGCGCTTGCGTTGCGTATTGTAATCGGTATGAGACTTGTAGAACTGGAGCAGTTGCTTTTTGATGTCACGGATTTGACCGCTTAGATTTTCAATGGTGGTTTTGATATGCGGGGCGATGTAGTCCGGTGCTTCGTGCAGTTTGGTTATTTCGGTCGCACGTTGTTGTTTGAGATGGTCTAAATATCGGGCGAGTTCTTGTAGCTGTTTTTGTTCTTGTGACGGCGGTATCCATGCTTTCAGTTTGTGTTTCCGGTCCTGACAATATTGTGCGATTAGTCTTGCATCTTGCTTGTCGGTTTTACTGCGTTGAAGTTCGGCTATGGCATACCCTTTTATTCTTCGCGGATTCTCGACCGTAACGGTGTAATGCTGATGTAAATAATTAGCTAGCGGTTCGTAATATGTTCCGGTGGCTTCGCAGCAGCAATGCAGCTCTGAAGTCATTTGATGAAATTTTAGCCAGTCTGTAAGTAGTTGGAATCCTTTCGGGTTGTTGCTGAATCTTTTTTCATGGTTTTGGCCGTCTGAAATGAGACAGCAATCTATTGTGAGTTTTGATACGTCTATGCCTAAGTACATGTGTTTTACCTTATAAATTCGGGTTGCGCCCTAGATAGTGTTCAAACTTCAGATGTACGAAAGCCCACGCTTCTATCTTTGCTTCAAGCTTATGCTTTGGCCGTGCTTGCGAAGTCGTGGGCTTTGCTTAGTGTTTCGTCAAACGCTAAGCCCTGAATAAGCATAATTGCTCATTCAGGGATTAACGCTAAACTTTCGGGGTGTTCCCCGAACCCCCATGGCTACTTTTTACCGTGTTGATTACGCCTTTGGGCTTTATCAACACGATAAAAAGCAGCTCAATTAATTAGTGCCAACAATACCGCCGCGCTGTTGGAATTGCTCTCCTGATTCAACATAGCCGTCATACATCAGGTTTTGAGGGCTTTTACCACCCATTGTAAGCACTTGGCCATTTTCAGGCGTGTAGGCTGTCTGCGGAGCAGTTTGTTGCTGTTGCACGGTTTGATGCTCATCCTTATAAGGGTTAAATGGCAATCCGTTTTTGACATAGTCTTTGCACATTGCCTTAGTGATTTCTTTCAACGGCGTTCCCTGACTTGAGTAACAGGTACATCCGCTTTTACCGCCATCGACACAGCCGACAGGGTACTCAAATGTTTTGACTTGGCGGACGCTGTTATAAATGGGCTTACTTTCGGGCTTTTCGGCAAGCGTTGGCACGAAGTCTTCAGGTTTTAGGTTTTGCCCCTGAATTCCGCTTTGCGGCATCATTTCCTTTTGGCTTTCAGGGTCAAGCGGATTTTTAAAACCTGTATCTTCTTTTACTTCTTCGGCCTGTGCCGTTATTCCTGCTTTTTCTTTATAGCCCTGATACATCTTATAGCCCATGAATCCGACCAAACCTAAGATACACGGCAGGATAAACAACATGGCGATGATGACGTAATACCATCTTGATTTAACGTGCGAATGCGCGGTATGCACTTCGGCGGATTTGTAGTATTCAAAAACCTCTTGTCTAATTTTATGCGAACTGGACAAGGCATTTCTTGCCTGTTGGGTCGGATTTAAAGCTACTTCATTCCATTCAAGCCTAGTTAAACCGCCCATTTTGTTCGCAGCTATATGAATATGCTTGTTAACTACTTCGCGCAGATTCACGTCAAGCAACTTGGCCGATTGTGTGATTAGTATCATGTCAATACCGTAATGGCCGTGAATATTCAAAAAGGCGACATTTTCAGGCATTTTTGAGCCGCTCGAACGAGTCGGGAATAAATATTGCACTTCGTCATAAATGACAACAGAGCCAATATTCTCTTTCCATTTCAGCCATTCATGCATGTCTTCCCAGCTATGTCCCTCCGGCGGTTTATGATGGTCTATCAAAAGGCCGTTGATGTTTGAAAAGATTTTACGGCCTTTATAGAAGTCATCAAACATAAGCAGTTCGACAGCAAAGGCGGTTTTGCCGATTCTTGGTTTGCCTGTAATCAGAGTAATGGCGGCCATCTTTAACCTTTCTTACCGAAGCTTAATTTAGACAGAGTTTTAAACGTAACGACAAAGGCGAGCATGCCAAACATGATGTTCAAAACAACGCCACCGCCTGCGATATAAAATATTTGGATCGCGCCAGCAGGAATCGTCCCCATGCTACTTATAAACTGATTTTTAAGATTACTCATAAGGGCATCAAAACCAACATAGGAAATTATAGAAACCCCTAAGGCAGTCAGGATGTATTTGACAACATGGTTTATCAAATATGGAGCAAGAGCAGCTAAAAATCTCATAAATCAAATCCCCCTATGCGTTATTTCTGACAACTCTGGCCACAAAGAACGAAGCCACCAGCCAAGCCATGGCGATAATAAATGGGCGCATCATGGCAGCTAAATTACAAGCCGGATCAAGACTGATTTTATATTCCGTGCCCAAAGCCTGAAACGTTACCGGAGCAGGGCATTCGCCATACTCTTTAAAGGTATTGTCAGTTGTGAAGTTCAAATTGATAGTTTCTTGAGGAATCTCTAAATTTGGTTCTTCTTTTTCGGGCAATTCGTCGCATGCCAAAATATTCGGGAACACTTTACAGAGCAAACCGCCATCTTCTTTTGGCTTGTCGTCCTCTTTGGGTCTTTCGTCCTTTTTTGGATCGTCTTTGCGATCAGGGTCGGGCTTATCGTCGGGTTTTTTATCGGGTTTTCCATCAGGATTACCATCAGGTTTTTTATCGGGCTTTCCATCAGGATTAGGATTAGGATCTGGATCAGGCTTGGTATTGGGTGCTGCTGGGCTACCTGGATCAAGATCAGGACGTTGAGTAGTTGCGACTTCGGCCGTCGTATTGCCGTTTGAATCTTTGCCGAAAGTGATAGTGATTTGCACCGGTTTGCCGTTTTCGGGGGTGACAGGTCCAATGGTTACAACAGTACCGGCAGGGACTGACACTTTTTCGTTATATTCAGGGTATCCCGTGCCTTTGACAAATGGCGTTGGATTTCCATCGATAGATTGGGTAGCGATTTTCAGAAATGTTTGTTGATCAAGGACTTCTGTGTCTCTCATGTATAATTGAAATGAAATCGTGCTTCTTCCATCACCTCCATATGTCACAGAACAACCTCCACCATTCATATTAAAATAACATGCATCAAGGCTATAAAATTCCCAAAATTGTTCGCCTCTTTCTTTGTCCAATGCAATTTTTTCTTGATCCCAAAATGGACCTGCTAGTTTTTCCATTTGGCCTCGCATAAGTTGTTCAGCTTCTATTCGGCTTTGACCGCCTTTTCTGTAAGCACTTAAGACAGAACTGTCAACACCATAACACGCGACCTTTATCAATCTACCTTCACTATCTCGATTGACAAGACAGTTTCTAGCAGGCCATTCTTTTAGGAATTCTTCATTGACTTCATTCCATTTAAAACCTTCTTTTTCTAAATCACCTTTTAAAGCTTGATAGGCATCATAAGCATATGAAGCAGCTCCAACATAAGGAGCAGCTTTTAAACCAAGTTTTGCACCTGCTTTTACCAGGCCAAATGCGCCTGATAAGACGGCTTTTCGGGATACTCGTGCTTGTAATGTTACAGGTACAGTTGAGGTAGATCTAAAGCCTGTTGAAGCATCTCTTACATGTAAACTTTTATCAAATCTAGCTTGATATTCCTGCTCTATACCACCGCCTATTACTTTCCATGCTCTAAAGCCATTTTCATTAAATTCCTTAGTTAACGGATAACTTAGCTTGCCGTTTCTAACCTGTAAATCTGTAGCATAAGAATTAAAGCTGAATACAAACAGAAAAATTATTATTAAACCCCGTAACATTTATTTCGCCATTTCCTATACTGAAAACTGAATCATCTTTAAATAGAATTTCAAAACAGGATTTATCAAAAACAATTCTATTATAAAAATTCATACACTTATTCATTGAGAATTTTTTTAAATATTCAGTTTCTTTTAAAAATAAATAAAAAACATAAGATAAAGGTTTATCTAAATAGAGTTTAGATAGCTCATCCAATTCAAATTCAGAGATATAGAAAAAATCTTTTTCATTTTTGAGAAGCATAATACTAACTTTCTTAACGGTTTCAGAAAGTTGGGATTATACCCTTTTTGAATATCAAAAAAATATCAGCGATGCTAAACAGACCGCTCCGAATCCATATAAAAACCAAAAATCAATCATCTCCACCCCCTTGATTCTCCGTTACCGATTCAATCAGCCGTTTTATCATTCTGATACCGAATACAAGCACCAATAAGACTATGAACGGCGCGCCGACCAATACGCCGAATTGTATTTGTTCGGCTATGTCGCATTGCGGAAAGCTCAAATTGATTTTCTGCTCGTTCAAATACCAGTCTTTGCCGTTTTTATAAGGGCGGACGACTTTGCCATCCGCCGTTACGGTAGGTAGGACTTGAGACAATACATAATCATGCGCTTCTTCCGTTGTAGAAAAGCATTGCAATCCGACGCGATACCCCATGTCCTACCCTTTCAGTTATTTAGCCGTTTTAACCATGCTAAAGGCCATGCGGAAGCCTTGCATCAAAACAATAACCGAAAGAACGGCAGCACCAATTGCAGATACCATTACGGCAAATTTTGCAATTTCTGCGGCTGCGGTCGTACCGATACCGGACAAATCGACGCCTTCGGCAGCGGCCAGGGCGGAAGCGGTTGTCAGGGCTGTTGCAGCAATAACTTTATTGCCATATTTTTTTGCTACGTTAACGAGTTTCATAGCGTTTTCCTTTCAATAAGGGTTAATAAAAAAGTGATGCAGGTGTTTTGAGACTTACCGCAAGTCTTTTAACCGTACAGGAACCAAACCGATACAGATAAAACCATGAGGAAAAAAACTAAACCGCCCAAACTTAATTTAAACGAGAGGGGTAATTTCTGTTTCATTTTTCAGTCTTTCAAAAATCCGAATACGACAAATTCATATTGATTACCGATTTCTTCCAAGCCTGCATTAATCGCTTCTTCGAAGTCATAGAAATAATCGGCATTGGTGATTAATTTTGTATGTCCGATGTCACCCGTTTCAGGGGATAGATACAGAAAGTCCCCTGTTGATACGGACTGGACAACATAGACTTTCTGCATTCAATCAGCCTTTCTTAACAGGTTGAAAACCGATGACTTTCAGTTTTTGCGTTTTACCTGTAGTGACGATTTCTACGTTCAGGTTTGCTTCGATCGGGAATTGGGCGTTTCGGAACTGATCGAAATTGGCAGAACCGCCGAAATCGTATTCAGTGGTAGAGCTGCCCAATGCGTTGCCTTGAGAGCTGTCTAAGGGCGTGGCGACAATCAGTCGGCAATAGTCGAAGTTCTTGCCTTCGATTTGTCCGTTGAATTTTTTAACGCCTACGATGTGGCCTTGAAGTTGGATGTTCATTTTTGGTTTCCTTTTGTAATTAAACGTCTTTGCAGGCAGACGCTTTAAGCCCATGAAATCGGTAGTCTTGCGAATTTGTCGTAAATGAAGTTGTTGTAGCTTTCTTCATTGATGACGTGTTTTTGCTGTTCAAGCTGTTTTTCCAAACGCGCGTAATATTCATACATGTCGTAAGGGTCTTTGTATGGTTTGAAAGCGGCTTGCTCATGAATGGCTTTGGCTTTCAAAAAGGCGCAGTCGTAGGCTTCTGGAGCCAAAGACTTGGGCAATTTATGATGATCAGGCTCAATCAGTTCAAACAGTTTGGCTTTGTCCAGTTCAGGAAAAATGAATTTCAGACCATTGGCCGCGCGTCCGAATTGTTTCTTAACCCATTCAAGATAACGATCGGCCGAAATGACTTTGTCTTCTTTAACCGCATGTATGCGCGTTGCCTTTTGAGCGAAGCGTTCACAAATCGGATATGCGCCACCGAAATATTCGCCCGGATTCTGCAAAACTTCGAAAGGGATAACGATGTCTTTTGCTTTAAATTCAATTTCAAAGCGTGTCCATGTACTTGTTTTATCGCCCAACTGCTTGCCTTTTTCATAGACGCGGACGTATTTTGACGATTCACGGGAGCCGATACCGTAGGTCTTGCCTTTTATCATTTTGGCTTCGTCGTCTTCTTCCCAGTCGGAGCCTAAACATTCGCCTTTGGGTTTGACGTGGTGGCAGGTAAACAGACCTTTATTGCGGTCTTCACGGGCTTGATTCGGGCTGTATTCGCCGTTGAAAAAGTCTTTGGCTACGTCAACGCGGGTAATTTTTGGGCGGATTGCATTGGTCAGGAATGCAAAAAGTCGGGATTCCCAGCCTTCTTTTGATACGCCGCAACCGGTGCCGGTCAGTTCGAAAAGGATGGTATTTTGCTGGCCACCAAAATGGACGCGACCGTATAGGGCGTCTTCTGAACCCATCAACCAACAACGCTCATAAAAACGACCGCCCGATCCTTTGGACTCTTTGTAGATACCGAAACCAAAAACTTCTTCAGCAAGCATGGATGCGGCACGTATGAAATCTTCATCTTCCAACAGGCTTACACGTACACCATATTTATCAAAAAAAGTTTTTTCGTGGAATGAAAAACTAATTTGGTCGATAAAGGCTGAATCGGATACACCTCGACGGAGCGGAACGCCTAACAGGTTGCCTTTGCCGTCCAAAATGTATGTTTCGTAACATTCAAAGGCTTCTTGGAATGCGCCGACGTCTTCGGATTCTGTACCCCCCCTGTTAGATGAGGGGGGAGAATAAGAAGCGACACCGTCCGTTTCGCCGTCCGCTGGCGCGGCCGCCAAACCGTCCGTTGCCGCTTCTCTCTCTAAAATCTCTTTCTTCATGACGTATTCCTTAAATAAAAACCCTTTGCAAATAATACTTTTACGTTTGTAAAGGTAATATTTACAAAGGGCAATATATAAGGCCGTCTGAAACTTGATATTTTTGGTTTCAGACGGCGTCAGGTTTAAGAGGATTGTTTTTTCGTATGGGCGCTGAACTCGGCAAGCGTCATGTTTAAGGTTTCCAAGCAGGGCTGCATGATGTGGTCAACCGTTTGATTGACCTTGTCTTTATTAAGCGTTTGCGGACGGTAGACGAAGAGTTTGAACAGCTCCGCCAAGTCGATGGACTCCGCTCCCATTTTCAAGACCCAGCCCTGACGGCCGGAATAGACATAGCCGTGTTGCGCCAGTTTTTCTAAAAGCTCGCCCAATTCGTCAAAGCCCATATTGATATGCCGTCTGAACTCCTGCACCGGCAATGCCTTGCCGCTTTGTTGGGCAGAATCGAGCAGCAGCAGGATTTTCAATACATCGTCAAAGCGGCCGCGCGCATCCAGACTGCGCCGGAACGCTTCGCCGCACCAGTAGGACAGGGACGAGGTCAAAACCGCGCCGCCCAATACCAGCGTCCACAACAGGTTGAGCCACAACAGGAAAAACGGTACCGCGGCAAATGCGCCGTAAATTGATTTGTAGCCGTCAAAGTTGCCCATGTACCAAGCGAACAAAAAGCGTGCCGTTTCCAAACAAAACGCCGTTACGGCCGCGCCGACCAAAGCATGGCTGGCAGGCACGAAACGGTTGGGCACAAAGCGGTATAAGCCCCACAGCAGCAGCGTAATAAATGAAACCGTGGTTATGCCCCTCAACCATTCCGAGCCGCTCACCACTTGCACCTGGCCGATTACGACCGACAAGCCAACGCCCAAAGACAAAGGCCCAAACGTCAGCAACGCCCAATACACCAAAAACTGCATCATCCAAGGCCGTTGCGAATTGACGCGCCAAATCCGGTTGAACGCATTGTCTATTGTCCGAATCAGCATCAGCGAGGTGACGACCAACATCACACTGCCGATCGCCGTCAGATTGGTGGCCTTATCGCGGAACGCATTGATGTAGTCAAACACCATTTCCGCGCCCTGCGGCACAATGGTGCGGTTGATAAAAGAGATAAATTCCCCCGACCATTGGTCGAAAACGGGGAAGGCAGAAGCGATGACGACCATCACCGTCAACACGGGCACCAAAGCCAAAAGCGTCGTAAACGTCATGCTTGCCGCCACCTGCGGCACGCGCTCCTCATCAAAACGGCGCATGACAAACCAAGCGAACGCCACGCCTTTACTCTTTAAAAAACCTTGCCACCATTGCGAAAACGGCATAACCTTTTCCCACTTCTAAATTGAAATTTTTTCTTTTCAGACGGCCCGAGTATTTAAAAGGCCGTCTGAAACCTGACAGCATTGTAACGGAAACCCCAAATGAACCCAAATCCTCTGAAAATCCTCGTCCTCTTTTATTCCCAAAATGGCAGCACGCGCAACCTTGCCCGCCAAATCGCACGCGGTATCGAAAGCGTGGACGGTTGCGAAGCCGTATTGCGTACCGTTCCCAAAGTTTCCACCGTTTGCGAAGCCGTTGAAAAAGACATTCCCGACGAAGGCGCACCATACGCGACTGCCGACGACCTCAAAAACTGCGCCGGCCTCGCGCTCGGCAGCCCGACACGTTTCGGCAATATGGCCGCCGCGATGAAATACTTTATCGACGGCACCATTCCCCTTTGGCTCGGCGCAGAACTCGTCGGCAAACCTGCCACCGTATTCACCAGCACATCTTCGTTGCACGGCGGCCAAGAAAGCACCCTGCTGACCATGATGCTGCCCCTGCTGCACCACGGCATGGTCATCAGCGGCATTCCCTATACCGAGTCTGCGCTCAGCAATACCCAAAGCGGCGGCACGCCTTACGGCGCAAGCCATGTTTCCGGCCACGACAGCAAGCCGGCATTGACTGCCGAAGAAAACGATATTGCCTTTGCGCAAGGTAAACGTTTGGCAGAATTGACAAGAAAATTGGCAGACTGATTACCTTGTAATAAAAAGATTAAGGCCGTCTGAAAACCTGATGATATGGGTTTCAGACGGCCTTTTTAGTTAATTGGTACTAGATTGAAAATAAATATTTTGAATCAAACGAACTACTTAGGAAATAGTGATTAGAACATAGTTTCATCGGACTACATCTTTTTGATAGAATCTGCGACCAAATTGTAAAGATAAGCTAATTGGAGAGGCTATGTCACTACCTGTATTTCCCTATGGCAAATTAAGCTTTGCCGTCAGTCTGGCGCTGTGTTCGGCGTATTCTTTCGCAACCGAAGTAGAAAATACCCAGCCGCAAGAGCGTGTCGATTTACCGACAGTTACCGTCCAAGGTGTCGGTAAACAGACTACTTCCAACTACACCATTCCCGCTTCCTCCGCCGCGACAGGTATCCGCCTGACCCAGCGCGAAACGCCGCAGTCCCTGTCTGTCGTAACGGCAAAACAAATCGAAGACCAAGGCTTGGACAGCCTGCAGGACGTGTTGAAACAAACACCGGGCGTGTTCCACAGCAAAATGGGCAACAACGTATCCGGCCACAGCCAATTTATTTCGCGCAGTCAGGCGATTGACAGCATTTCCGTGGATGGCGCGCCTAAATTCCTTTACGACGGTAAAGCCATCCGCCGCGGTACCAACAATCTGGACAGCACATTGTACGAACAAGTCGTCGTCGTACGAGGCGCAAGCGGTTTGTCCAACGGCGGTATGGGCGAGCCGGGCGGTACGGTTGCTTTGGAACGCAAAAAACCGACTGCCAAACCTGCCGTCAGCATAGAAGCCGGTGTCGGTTCGTGGAACCACTACCGCTTCGTCCTTGATGCCAATCAGCCTTTGAATGCAGACAATACCTTGCGCGGCCGCGCTATTTTGGTCAGCGACCACGGCGGCGATTACCTGCCGAACACTTCGCGCCATAATCACACTTTCTACGGTACTTTGTCTTACGATATCACGCCGCAAACCCAATGGCGCGTCGGTACAGAGCTGCATCGTTTCCGCAATAATGGCAGCTCGCGTTTCAGCTATCTGACTGTGGCAGGAAACCGCAACGACGGATTCAAGCCGTTTGAATCTTCGCCGCGCAGCAATTCTTCCGCACGTTGGGCATACGGCAAGGACACCAGTGCCGAAGTATTCACTTCCCTCAGCCATGAGTTTGACAACGGCTGGAAACTGACAGGCAATTACAGCCATGTTTCGGGCAAAAACGACATCGTTTCAGGCATTGCCGGTACATACGAAATCAATCCCGACTATTCCGCGCTCTTTACATCCGACCGCGATCGCAGCAAATATCGCGACCAAGATTTCTCCCTGACTTTGGATGGTCACTATCCTGCATTGGGCCGTTCGCATGAGTTCAATGCGGGCATCAGCTATCAGGACAACAAAGAAAACCTGTCTTTCTATGAAGAAGGCGAATCGACGATTCCTGATTTGCGTAAATTTGACGGCAACATCGCCAAACCCGATATGCCGTATCTGCGCGATGGTTTTTCACGCATGAAAAACCTGTCGGTTTACGGATCGACCCGTTTCAAACTGACCGACAAGCTCGCCTTTATCGGTGGCAGCCGTTTTGTGGATTGGCGTTACCGTTACAGCACCAGCCGTAACAAATTCGCACACAGCAGCCATAAACAAAACGTTTTCATTCCTTATTTGGGCGTAACCTACGACATCGGCGACAATCTGACTGCCTATGCGTCTTACACCACGATTTTCCGTCCGCAAGTGCGTTACCTGACCAAAGACGGCGCAGCGCTCAAACCGCAGCGCGGCAAAACCTACGAGACCGGTTTGAAAGCCTCATGGTTTGAAGGCCGTCTGAATGCTTCCGCCTCCGTCTTTATGAACAAACGTGACCATTTGGGCGTGGTTGCAGGCAAATTCGCAAATGGCGAGGAATACTACCGCGCAGCCGACAACACCACAACAAAAGGCATGGAACTCTCTGTCGGCGGCCGCCTGAGTGACAAATGGCTGTTAAATGCGTCTTATGCACGTTCCAAAATTAAAGACAGCGAAGGTGTTCAACTGCATCCGTCTTACCCAGTTCATTTGTTCAAACTCTTTACCGCGTATGACGTGACCGACCGTTTGAACCTGGGTGCCAACGTCAACTGGCAAAGCCGCAGCCACACGCTGGATGAATACCCTGCAGACATCAACCCGGCCGCCGCCGCCGCGTTGACCCAACGTCCGTACGCAACGCTGGATTTGACCGGTCATTACAAAATCGGCAAATCCACCCGCATCAGTTTGGACTTTGAAAACGTGTTCAACAAACGCTACCGCACCATGCCGGATATTCACGTTTACGGCACGCCGCGTAGTGTGACTGCCACGGTTAAGCACACGTTTTAATTGAAAAGAAAAGTAGGACAGGCCGTCTGAAAACCTGAGTGATCGGGGTTTCAGACGGCCTGAATTTTTTCTCATATTGTTTTGATGTCAAACATGACTAAAACTTGCGTTATCTTAAGCAAAGAAATCAAAATGACAGACACAAAAAAGACCGGAACATATCCGGTCTTTTTAATGGTTTCGCACTTACGCTTGGTAACCTTTCGCCTCGGCAAGCAGGGCCAGCAATTCTTCAGTTGTATCCCAACCGATGCAGGCATCCGTAATACTTTGACCGTAAACCTCTGGCTTGTCTTGACGGCCTTCAACCAAGTGGCTTTCGACCATCACGCCCATGATGTTTTCTTCACCGGCTTTCAGTTGCGCCGCAACATCGCGTGCTACATCCATTTGTTTGCGGAAGTCTTTACGGCTGTTGGCATGGCTGCAGTCCACCATCAGTTTGCTGCTCACACCGGCTTTTTGAAGCTGCGCAACCGCGTCTTTAACGTGTTCCGCGCTGTAATTAGGCTCTTTTCCGCCACGCAAAATTGCATGGCAGTCAGGGTTGCCGCTGGTGTGGACAATCGCGGAATGACCGGCTTTGGTGACAGACAGGAAGTGGTGCGGATGATTGGCGGCACCGATGGCGTCGATGGCGATTTTCAGATTGCCGTCCGTACCGTTTTTAAAACCGACAGGGCAGGAGAGGCCGCTGGCCAATTCGCGGTGTACCTGGCTTTCAGTTGTACGCGCACCAATTGCGCCCCAAGAAATCAGGTCGGCGTAGTATTGCGGCGTAATCATGTCCAAGAATTCAGTCGAAGCAGGCATGCCCATTTCGTTCAAAGTCAGCAACAACTGACGCGCTTGGCGCAGGCCGTAGTTGATGTCAAACGTACCGTCCAAGTGCGGATCGTTAATCAAGCCTTTCCAGCCAACGGTTGTACGCGGTTTTTCAAAATACACGCGCATTACAATCAGCAGCTCTTTCTCATATTTTTTGCGTAAGGGCAGCAATTTTTGTGCATATTCTACCGCCGCCTTAGTATCGTGAATCGAACATGGGCCGATGATGACCAGCAAACGGTTGTCGCGGCCGTGAACCAAATCCGAAATCTCATGACGTGTTTTATAAACCAAATTGGCAACCTGAGGCGTAACAGGCAGCTCATACAAATGGGCGATTGGAGGGAGTAACTCTTTGACTTCTTTAATCTTAATATCATCGGTAGGGTGGTGCTGGGACATGATGGACTCTCTTGTTTATTTTTGATACAGGTTACAGGTTTTAGCGGAATTAAACAAGGCTTGATTTTTTGTTTTGGCAATTTTATTCTAAAATTTCTTTATTTTAATTATTTTATGGAATTTAAAATTAATTTATTTATAAAAATTAATATTTAATGCTATTAAAAAATTCATTTATATAATAAAGGGCTTTGAGTTTTCATCAAAATACAGGCCGTCTGAAAATGTTCAGACGGCCTGAAGTCTTACATAGACCCAAAAATTGAGAAGCGTGGAGACTATCGATATTGTTCCAGTAAGGGGGAAGAAAAAGGAGTCCAATACACGCCTTTCAGGCCGCTTTCCACCAATTTGTCATTCAGCCAAGTGTTACAAGTATTGAATAAATGATAGCGCCCTTTGGCTTTGTAAAAAGCATCGTTAGCTTGATGATGGATTCCTTTTAGCAAGATAGTTTGCCCATTTTCTTGTTGAAAACCGGCCAAGAGCGATTTGGTTAAATTCCTGTATTGCTCAGGCGTGACCAAAAATTTGACGACATGGCTATTTTCTTGTGGTTCAAAAGGATAATAAGTAACATGAATCAGCGTACGGTTCAGCCCGCTTAATGCACCTAAAGCATTGGAGAACGTCAAATCTTTCCACTCAGGCGTGTATAAATAAAAATTGCGTTCCCCCCAGCCTAAACCGATATGCGTTATTTGAGGATCAGCAGTGAGCGTGTCTCTCGGATTGACGACATCCGACCAATCAAAAATATCATTCTTCAGCGGCATGACTACATCAGTATGCACGCCATTACTGACTAAAAATAAAGTAAATTCCCCTTTGGGCTGCTCTTCATTAAGCGGCAATGAAGCCAGCATCCAAGCAGATAAAAAATACAATAGGGCAAAAATAGGGATAATCAGCGCTATTTTGCCGATTTTTTTGAGGATGTGGAGAAAGGAGCGCATTCGTTTTTTAAAGGCAATTAAGTTTGAAGGTATGTATTTTCTATTAAATTTGTACTTTTTTCATTAGAAACGATTAGATGGTATCTTGCGACTAATGATAAAAATGATTGTTTAATTTAAATAAAAAAGGCCGTCTGAAATATTCAAACGGCCTTTCTTTAATTAAAACGGATACTAAATCTCATCTCAATCTATGTTGCAAATGCTTATTTTGCAGAACGGCTGACCTGATTCATCCAGGCAAACAGTTCGTCTAAGTCATAATCGCCGCCGTGGCCGACATCCCAAGGCAGGGCGTAGTCGACGGTTTGGCCGTTGTTTTGCAGTTTGGCGGCTAAGACGGCGGAGACTGCCAGTGAGGTGTCGCGGTCGTTGGTGCCGACACGGATGCGCCAGTTTTGCGGCAGGTTTATGCCCGGTTTGCCGATGTAGTTGAGCGGGTTCATGATTTTGATGGTTTCTTCATCTGCGATTTCGGCGTTGGCGGCGGTATTGTGTTGCATGGAGAACGCGGTGAAGTGGCGTTTATCGACGGTATTGGTACCGAAGAGTTGGTTTTCGCCTGCGCTTAAATCTACGCCGTCAAAGGCCGGCGGTGTTTTTTGGCGGCCGGCGGCTTTGGCGTAGGCATCGAAATCGACGGAGACGACTTTGCCTTTGCGGACGGTCAGCCAAGTGCGGTCGCTCAGGTCTTTGCCTGCATCAAGCTGGGCTTGTGCGGATTGGGCAAGTAAACCGGCAATATGGTTTTTAAAGCTGCCGTTGCCTTGGGCGTCCAACGTCAGGGGTTTGCCTTCGGGAGATTTCAGGTTCAGGCTGTTGAGGTATGCGGGGTATAGGGGTTTGAGGAGGTCGGACAGTTTTTTCTCGTCATCGGTCAGCGTGCCGGCGACCAGCTCGCGTTTGACGCGGTAGTCGAGCATGGAAATGTTCATTTTTTTGTAGTCGTTAACGCCGTTGAACTGCCATTCGTAAGCCATGTCGGCATGATCCAAGTCGGTAATTGGGCAGTAGGCGGATACGGCGAAAACTTTGTCGCTGCCGTCTGCCGCGCCTAAGGCTTTCAGATATTTTTCGTAATCTTTTTGGTCGGCTGTTGCGCCTAAGAGGGCAGACATCGCGCCGCCTGCGCTTGTGCCGTTGGAAATGATTTTTTTGGCATCGCCGGGCATGGCTTTGTCGTTGGCTTTCAGGTAACGGACGGCAGCTTTCAAATCGACAATGGCGGCGGGTGCTTTGCCGGTGGATTCCGTTCTGCCGCGCGCGCCCGGGGAGGCGACGACGTAGCCTTTGGAAAGGGCGGTCAGCGCGGCGTTCGGCGATTTTTGACCGTCTTCAGGTTCGCCGCGTTTGCCTTCTAAAGCAGGTTTGCCCGGTTCGGCAGGCATATAACCGCCGATTTGGTTGGGCAGAAAAATCGGTGCAGTTTCGGCGGTAAAACCGTCTATCTCGCCGCCGTTGTAATAGGCTTCGGGGACGTAAATATTGATGATTTCGTAACGGGTATCGACAGGATTGCGGACGTACACCACGCCTTCGTAAGCGCGGAATTTGACGGCTTGACCGTTCACTTCGATGCTTTGTTCGGTGTATTTTTGTTTGGAGAAGTCTAGGTCGTAGGTGTCTGCGGTTTTGACGGAAGCGCAGGCGCTCAATCCCAGTGCGACAGAAACGGATAAGAGGGTTTTGTTCAGGGCATTCATCATCATACTTTTTGAAGAGGTGTGAACGGATATGATAACAAATACTAAGGCCGTCTGAAACGCTAAGTCGGGTTTCAGACGGCCTGATTTTTTGTAACGTTATGCGGTGTTGTACGTTATGTTGGTAAAGTAATATTGGCTTGGATTTTATCTATTTGATAAATATGAATCTAAATAAGGCATTATGCCTTAAAAAATCTATTGATTCGGTATCTGTAAAAGTTTGAATTTGTCTTGTAAATCAGTATGCAGGACAGACATTTTTGCTTTATTCACAGATTGGTTCTACTTGTCAGAACGTTTTGCTCAATTCGACAAACATTTTGGTTTTGCCGTATTCGTAGAACTTGTCGTTGCTCCATGTTTTGTTGTGGGCAATGGTCAGGCGCGGGGTAATGCTTTTGAAATGGAGGGCGCGGTGCCATACGCTCAGGGAGGCGGAGGCTTCTTTGTCGCGGCGGTTTTGTTCGTTGCTGAAGAAGCTGGGGGCTTGGTAATGGCGTTGGGCGGCGCTGAGGCGTAGGACGGTGGAGAGGCCTTTGGGCCATTCTTGTCCCCATGTGGTGCGCAGGGCGTAGCGGTTGAAGCTGTCGCTTTTGTCGTCGCGGTTGCGTTCGCGGTAGAGGTCGATACCGGCTACCCAGTATTGGCGCGCGTTGCGGTAGTACACGATGGAGTTGCTGAGCAGTTGGCTGGTGTTGTTGGAATGCTCGCGGCGGCCGTTTTTCAGACGGCCTGCTTCAAATGCGCTGAGGGTTTGTAGCTTGGGTTGCCACCAATGGTTGTAGTGGAGACGTGCGCCGTTGGTGTAGGTGTAGGGGTCGTTGCCGTAGAAGCGGCGTTCATGGAACGGGGTCATGCCGATATCGTTGCGCTGGTCGGCATAGCCGATGCCTGCCGAAAAGCGTGTGGTAAGGTCGTTGTAGTTGGTGTGTTTGGGGTAGATTTTGCCGTAATGGTCTGCGCCTGCCGTGGCATAGAAGCCGCGTGGCAGCGACCATTTTTTTTCTGCGCCGATTTGGTAGTGGACCGCGGTGGCATCGATGGGTTCGGGGAATGTCCAGCCTCGGAAGCAGTCGTCGTCGGGATAGGCAAGGCGCACGGCGCGGCATTGTTCATCGCTCAGGTGGTTGCCCAGACGGCGTTGGCTGGGGGCTTGGTTGATGTTTTGTTCGCGCGTGATGTTCAAGCCGGCGTTGAATTGCCATGAGTCGCGTTCACGCAGGGCTTTGCGGTAGGTTTCGATGCGTTCTTGCAAGGCAGGCGGGAGGGATTCGGTTTGTAGTTTGTCGAACTGGTCGGCCGCGGCTTCGTTTTGTTTGTCTTCAAACAAGGCGGTCGCAAGCTGCCAGCGGACGGCGGAGGCATCGGGCTTCTCGGCGATAAAGCGGCGGTAATGGCCGACGGCTTCGGCGGCGCGTCCTTCGGATTGGGCAAGCAAACCTTTGGCATAGCGTGCCATGGCGCGGTCGTGTTCTGGCCATTGTTCGTAAATGGGCAAAACGGCTTTGATGCCGGGGATGTTGTGGGCGACGACGGCGGAATACATGGCGCGTGCCAGTAATTCGGTGTTGGCAAGCAGGGTATCGGCATCGACGTTGATGATTTTTTCAGACGGCCTGTTTGTCTGCTCTGCAGGGATGTTGTGCGTTTCGGGTTGTTGGGGTTCGGCTGTGTTGACTTGAAGCTCGGGTTTCACATCAGGCGGCAAATCGGCGGCGTGAAGGGAAAGGGGAAGGATGGCGAGGAGGAGCAGACGTTTTTTCATGGCAATGTTTGGGATGTTATCGGTATAAGTGGGCAGATTGTACAATGTTTTGAGTCGGAAATTTTACAAACCGAGTGCCATTATACCTGATAAAGACGACAAAAGGCCGTCTGAAACCCGATGGGATTTCAGACGGCCTTTATTTGCGAGTCGGATTTAGTTTTGGTCCAAGTCCAAATCGGCTTTGTATTCGATACGGCCTTGGCCTTTGTCTTCTATGGAAACGTCCAGCTCTTGTTTGCCGCGTTTGAATTTCAGATCGGCATCGTCGTGTTTGATTTCAGACTCAACCACATGGAAACCTTTGCTGCGCGCGTGGGCGATCACTTTTTTGGCCAAGGAAGGAATGGAATTGCGTTGGCCGGAAAGTTCGGCTTCGTATTCAAATTCGCCGTTGCCTTGATGATCGGCTTTGATGGTGTGCGCGCCATCCGGACGGTAGATTTCGGAAGGCAGTGGGGAGGCGAATGCCGTGGCGGAGAAAAGAGCCAAAATGCCGGTGGCCAGTAACGATTTTGCTTTGGTCATCGGTTTTCCTTTCTGAAAAGGGTTTTGAGAACGACATCATCTTATCGGCAGGTATGAGGGGCGGCAAGCGGATAAACTTGATTTTACGCGCGGCTACATGATTTGTTTGGAGGGCGTTGGTTCTTTGCTTTGGGCTGGTGTTTGCTTGCAAAAAAATGCTGCCGGATAAGACTTAGCCGAGGTGGAACAATTCGCCGCCGTGCGCCTTCAGCCATTGTTCGGCTTGGTCAACATGCGGCGTGAGCGAGTGTGTCAGAGCCCAAAATGCAGGGCTGTGGTCGGGATGGCGCAGGTGGGCGAGTTCGTGCAGGCAGACGTAGTCGGCGACATATTCGGGCGCGCCGATGAGCCGCCAGTTGAGGCGGATGCCGGTGGTGTGGCGGCAAACGCCCCAGAAGGTTTTGGCGTTGGAAAGGGAAATGGCACTCGGGGTCAGGCGGGTGGTTCGGATATGGCCTTCGAGGCGCGGCAGCAGATACTCGTGCGCACGCTCGTGCAGGAAGCGGCGCAAATGGGTGAGTTGAGCGGCGTTTTCTTTTTCGGGCAACAGGATTTCAGACGGCCTGATTTGGATGTGGTTTGCTGCGTGGACGGACAAGGCCGTCTGAACGCCTTGATACCAAATCCATTCGGGAAGCGAGTCGGTAGGTGTTTGTCGGGCCGGTGTTTTGTTTAGGGTACGGCGCAGGATGGCTTCGTTGTCGTTCAGCCATTGGGTAAAGGTGTGCTGGGTAACAAACGGAGGGATATTGATGCTGACGGTATCGGCGGAAACGGGGCGCAAGATGAGGTTTTTCTTGGCGCTGCGTTTGAGCTGGATATGAATGGTGAGGCCGTCTGAAAGGGTGTGGGTATGGAGGCGGGGCATGGTGTTTGAGTGAAAAGGGCGGGTATAGTGGCCCACCCGATGGAATGATTTATTTGGTTTGGGGCGCGAACGGGCCTTGTCCGGTAATCAGGGGCTGTTGGCTTTCAATCCATTGCTCACATTGGGCCATGAGTTCGGCTTCATCGCCGTTGTTGTGGGCAATGGGTTTGCCGATGATGACGCTGACCGTGCCGGGGTATTTGAGGAAGGAGTTGCGCGGCCAAAACTCGCCGCTGTTGAGCGCGACGGGGACGATGTCCATCTCGAACATTTTTGCCATGCGCGCGCCGCCGAGCTTGTAGCGGCCTTTTTCGCCGGGCGGCAGGCGTGTGCCTTCAGGGAAAATGGTAATCCAATAGCCTTCGTTTTTACGCGCAAGGCCTTGTTCTAAGAGTTGTTTGTTGGCTTCGCGGCTGTTGCTGCGGTCGATGCCGATGGTTTTGACCAGCTTCAAGCCCCAGCCGAAGAAAGGGATTTTGAACAGTTCGCGTTTGGCAACATACACTTGCGGCGGAAAAATCTCTTGCAGGGCGAGGGTTTCCCAGCCGCTTTGGTGTTTGGCGCAGATGATGGCGGGGTGGTTTGGAATGTTTTCCGCGCCGCTTAAGGTGTAGTTCAAACCGATGACGTGCTTGAGCGACCAGTTGAGGATGCGCACCCAAATTTGCGCCATTTTGTGCGCACCGCCTTGGAAGGGCAGGGCAAGCAGCATAAAGGGGAACAGCAAAATAATGCTGGAGGAAAGGATGAACCAGTAAATTAGGTTGCGGATAATCAGCATATCGGGGAAAAGTCTGTCGTTTGAAGGCCGTCTGAATAACGTTGTCGGCAGTTTTCAGACGGCCTTGTCGTTTATAGGATGGCTTGCGCGGCTTCTTCGATTTTTGTGTTTTCACGCATGATGTATTGCGAGAAAGCGAGCAGGTTGTCGAAGACTTGGGTGTGTTCGGGCAGTTCTTGCTCGTGTTTGGCCAGCGTTTTTTTGCCTTTGCCGGTCAGGACGAGTGCGGATTTGCCGCCTGCGGCATCAATGGCTTGCAGGTCGCGCAGGCTGTCGCCGACCAGCCAGGTTTCGGCGGCATTGGCCTTGAAGCGTTCGATAATATCGATAATCATGCCAGGCTTGGGTTTGCGGCATTCGCAGTTGTCGGCGGCGGTGTGCGGGCAAAACCAAATGCCGTCGATGGTACCGCCTGCTTGAACGGCAAGGCGGTGCATTTTCGCGTGCATTTCGGTCAGGTCTTGCACGGTAAAGTATTTGCGGCCGATACCGGATTGGTTGGTGGCCACGGCGATGGTGTAGCCTACCTGCGTTAAAAAGGCGATGGCATCCATGCTGCCTTCGATGGGAATCCATTCGTCAACGGATTTGACGAAATCGTCGCGGTCTTGATTGATGACGCCGTCGCGGTCGAGAATGATGAGTTTCATGGTGTTCCTAAATATTGTTTTCAGACGGCCTTCAACATATTGAGAGTTTGGTCGATATGATGCGTTAAGGTGGGATTATAGGTTAATGCCTGCATAGGAGAGGTAATTTTGTGTTTTCCCTGCCGTTTGAAAGAAACTGCTTGAGTGATGGCTTGTGCCAATGTTTCTGGGTTTTGACGTGAGAAAAAGAAGCCTGCATTTTCGTTCATGACTTCGGTACATGCCATATTGTCGGAGAAAACAACTCTGGTTCCGCACAAAATAGATTCTATGCCAACCAGTCCGAATGGTTCGTACAGTGATGCCATGATGGTGAAGTCGGCAGCTCGGTAAAGTTCAGGCATATTTTTGCAGAAACCAAGCTCAATAACGTTGTTCATCGGGTGGGGTAAAGCCGATCCGGCAACAGCCAGTTTGATGGGCAAATCGGTATGCTCGAAAAATTCTGCTAATAAATCCAAGCCTTTTCGGGTGTGTCCGGTTGATGGAAATAGGAAAATAGTTTCGTCGTCTTTAAATCCGTATCTCGCACGAGTTGCAGGAATTTCTTCCGGTTTAGCGTAGAAGCGTGCAGTATCGGCAGGTGGATGGATAACACGGATTTTTTCAGAAGGCACCCCATAGAGGTTGATCAACTCGTGTTGCATTAAGTGTGAATGCGCCATGATCAATTTTGCCGTTAAGTAGTTGGTACGGTTACGCCGAATGATGAGTCTATCAAGTAGGTTTGGGGTTTTACCCATGTTGTGCAGGTAACCTAAGTGTGTACCGCCGCAGACAAAGATATCAGCATAATTACTGGGATTGCAGGCAATAAGGGGGATATTCCTGTTTTGCCGGAGTTTGGCCAATTGCATACTGAAGAAAAAAGGACGCAACTTTTTTGGAATCTTTTTTTGATTGACGTGATGCGTATCAACTTGGCGGTATTCCGGAACCGTTGTATCAATTTGTGCAGCAAAGACTGTAGGTTTGATGCCGTGTGCGCTTAAACCACGGACCAGGTCGAAAGTGTAGCTTTCCATGCCGCCACCTGGACGGAAGCAGTTAATAGCAATGTCGATAGAATAGTTCGGCTTCATTGTGTGGATTCTTTCGAATATTTTTCTGCTTTCAAACTGCTTTTCCATTTTTCAAAAGCCGTCTGAAAAACGGGTGTCAGTTTGGTGAAGGTTTCCGGGGCGTTTTTGACGTGGTAGAAGCCGCCGAGCGAGGGCGTGTCGAGGGCGAGGACGTAGTCTTCCATAAATGCGCCGTAGCCGTCTTCTTCGTCGGTGTAGTAGAACTCGGTAAACCGTTGGCCGAGTTCGGTAAAGTCGTCCGCCGTCAATGCGCCGTCCATGTGCTTGAGCAGGAAGTGCCGTCCGCTGATTTTGCCCGAGGTCATGGCGGCGAAGTCGGCTGCGGTTTCGGGGGCGGTTTGCCAGACGGGGTTGACGAGGCCTGCCTGCGCGGCCCACTGCCAGTACATGCCGATATGGGTGGCGGCGTTTTCGGGTGGGAGCTGGTCAGAATAGTCTTCGTCGAGATGGAAGCGGATATTGTCGTACATGGACGGTGTTCGTTGGGGGAAAGGGGGTATTGTAGCGGAAAATAATGAATTAGGCCGTCTGAAAGAGGGTGTTTCAGACGGCCTTAAGGGAATTTAACCTTTAAATACGGGAACGAGCTCCATTTGGCTCAGTATTTGGGCGGCAATGTTGATGATGCCGAAGAGGAAGACCCAAACCATCAGCCAGAATCCGCCGTAAACTTTGTAGTTTTTGCCGATGCCGAATTTATGGCGCGAGCGGTAGAGCAGCATGGCGGGGATGATGCCTGTCCAGATGGTTGCGGCCAGACCGACGTAGCCGATGGCGGTAACGAAGCCGGTAGGGAAGAGCAGGCAGGAGATCAAAGGCGGCAGGAAGGTCAGCGCGGCGGTTTTGGTACGGCCGGAAATGCTGTCGTTCCATTTGAAGATGTCGGCGATGTAGTCGAACAGGCCGAGCGTTACGCCGAGGAAGGACGTTGCAATCGCCATGTAGGAGAACAGGGTCAACACTTTGTCCATATTGCCGGTCTGGGCGAACTTGGACAGCGTTTCGATCAGGACGGAAACTTGGCCTTCTGCGGCGATAACCGGTGCGAACTCGTTGCGCGGCAGGTTGCCTTGGATAGCGATTTGCCAGAGGACGTAAATCACCAAGGCAATCAGCGTCCCCGACCACAGGGATTTGGCCACTTTGGGTGCGTCGCCTTTAAAGTATTTGAGCAGGCTGGAGACGTTGCCGTGGAAGCCGAATGAGGCAAGGCAGACGGGCAGGGCGGTGGCGACATAAATCCAGTAGCTGGTGCCGGCAGGGGCTTGGGTATCGAACAGGATAGGCATTTTGGCATCGGCAATCAGGCCGCCGGTTGCCCAAATAAAGGTCAATACCATGCCGCCGATGAGGATGCTGGTAAAGCGGTCAACCAAGCGTGCGGATGCCCAAACGCAAAAGGCGAGAATGCCGAAGAAGACGAGTTGGCCGACGGTGAGCGAGATTTCGCCGCCTACCGCGCTGCTGATGCCTTTGGCTGTCAGGTCGCCACCGACGAAGATGTAGGCGTAGGTGAGCAGGTATAAAACGAAAGCGACGGCAACGCCGTTGATGACGTTCCAAGTCGGGCCGAGCAGGTCTTTAACCATGGTGTCGAAGCTGGCGCCGTGCGGATAATGGGTATTGACTTCCAAAATCATCAGGCCGCTGGAGAGCATGGAAAACCAGGTGTACAGCAACACGGCCAGCGAGCCGGTAAACCATACGCCGGAGGTGGCGGTCGGGTTGGCAAGCATGCCTGCGCCGATAACCGTACCGGCGATAATCATCGCGCCGCCGAATAGGGAAGGGGTTTTGGTTGACATTGTTTATCTTTCTTCTAGAAATGTGTGGCTGCCATTATGCCGTAAAGTGTAAGAAAAGGTAAAGCAAAGGCCGTCTGAAAACCCGATTGTCGTTTTCAGACGGCCTTTGATGTGTATAAATGCAACTGATTAAATCAATTTTCGCAGTTTCAATTCGTTTTTCAGATAGGCGTAATAAACCGGCGCGACGATGATGCCGCCGATGCCGAAAATGCGTTCAAAGACGACCATCGCCACCAGCAATTCCCACGCGCTGGATTCGATTTCCGAGCCGATGATTTTGGCGTTGAGGAAATATTCGAGTTTATGGATGACAACGAGGAAAACCAACGAGGCAAGTGCGACGTACAGCGATGCGCCGAGGCTCAAAATAATGATGATGGTGTTGGAAATCAGGTTGCCCGCCACCGGAATCAGACCGACGATAAAGGCGACGATCAGGACGGTCATTTTAAACGGCAGGTCAACGCCGAACAGCGGCAAAACCAAGTAGAGGTACAGGCCGGTCAGGAAGGTGTCGATCAGCGAGATTTTGACTTGGGCGAGGAACACGCGTTCAAAGCTGGTTTCAAAATTGACGATGCGCCGTATCAATTCGGCTTTAAACAGCGGCATTTTGTGGCGGTTTTTGCGCATTTTCAGGCGGTGGAAACTGAGCATGGCGCCGATGATGATGCCGATGAGGATGTACACGAAGGATGTGATGCTGTTTTTACTGATACGGGTCAGCGCGGCGCGGTATTCTTCAATCAGCTTGATTGCCGAGGCTTTGATTTCGGCCATATTGTTGGGCAGCATATTGAGAATGGCCGCAGGCAGGTCTTGGCTGTTTTTGGTGTCTTCCAAAATCGCCGCCAGCTTGGCCAGCATAAAGCCGACATGGCCGCCGTGTATCAGGTGGTAAATGCCCAAAGACATCATCGTGATGATGCTGAACACGATGGCCAGCGTCAGCGTAGTGGAAATCAGGTTGATATTGTGCGCGTTGAGCGATTTATGCAGCCGCGTGTTGCGCGGCAAAACACGGCGGCGGAGTTTGAGGATGACGCCGTTGGTGCGCGTAATAAAGATATAGGTCAGGATAACCGGCAGCAGCAGCGGCAGAAAATGGTAGTGCAAGACAATCAGCAAGGCCAAGCCCATCAGGATATAGGAGGCGTTGCGGAAAGTCGGGTTGTCGGTGTGTGAAGAGAGTAAGGACATGTGAAGCCAATAAGGTAAAAAGCAAAAAAACAGGTCAGGCCGTCTGAAAAACCATGTTCAGACGGCCTAACTTAATGACAGCGATTAATCGTGCAATGAGGCCGCGTGTACCGTGTTTTCCAACAAAGTGGCAATCGTCATTGGGCCGACGCCGCCGGGAACGGGCGTAATCATGGACGCGCGTTCTTTGGCGACATCAAACTCAACGTCGCCGCACAGGCTGCCGTCGTCCAAACGGTTGATGCCCACATCGATAACGACTGCGCCGGGTTTGACCCATTCGCCTTTAACGAAATTCGGAATGCCTACGCCGACCACCAAAATATCTGCGGCCGCAACTTCATCGGCAAGGTTTTGCGTGGCGCTGTGGCAAATGGTTACCGTCGCGCGGGACAGCAGCAATTCCAACGCCTGCGGGCGGCCGACAATATTGGACGCGCCGACGACGACCGCTTTTTTGCCTTTCGGGTCGATGCCGTAGGCTTCCAACAAAGTCATCACGCCTTTGGGCGTGCAAGGGCGCATCAGCGGCATTTTGACGACCAGGCGGCCGACGTTGTAAGGGTGGAAGCCGTCCACATCTTTATGCGGCTCGATACGCTCCAAAACCGCTTGGCTGTCGATGTGAGCCGGCAGCGGCAGTTGCACCAAAATACCGTCGACGGCAGGGTCGCTGTTCAATTCGTCCACCAGTTTCAGCAAATCGTCTTGCGTGGTTTCAGACGGCAGCTCATAAGAGCGCGATTCTATGCCGCTTTTTTGGCAGGTCAGTTTTTTATTGCGTACATAAACCGCGCTGGCAGGGTCGTCGCCAACCAATACTACTGCCAAGCAAGGCGTGTGCAAACCTTTTTCCTGACGTGCTTTTACCGCCTGCGCGACCGCCTCGATGCGTTGTTGGGAGATTTTTTTTCCGTCTATAAGTTGTGCAGCCATGATTTTTCCTCCTCAATAGGGATAAATATTGCGTTTAAATTATCGCATTTTTCAGACGGCCTGACACAAAAGAGTGACCCTGGTTACGAAACATAAAAATAAATAACGATTAAAAATAATAAGATAACCAAAAAATGAAAAAATAAAGCAAAGTAGGTGTTGACCGGGTTGAAAAGGGTCTGTATAGTTCAGGTCTTCAGTCGGGGCGTAGCGCAGCCCGGTTAGCGCATCTGCTTTGGGAGCAGAGGGTCGTGAGTTCGAATCCCACCGCCCCGACCACAAAATTCTTAGCACGAATCGGCATGAGCGCCCGTAGCTCAACCGGATAGAGCACCGACCTTCTAAGTCGGGGGTTACAGGTTCGATTCCTGTCGGGCGTGCCAATTTTTACGGTGGCTGTAGCTCAGTTGGTAGAGCCCTGGATTGTGATTCCAGTTGTCGTGGGTTCGAGCCCCATCAGCCACCCCAGATGAAAGCCTGCATATTGTATGCAGGCTTTTTCCATTTATACCCGAATTTTACTTCAGATTTAATTGGGTTTCAAAAAAGTATTTATCAAACCGTTTCATCATGGCATCGGCAAAAATGGCGTTTGCTGTGTTATCAAATATCAATGAATACGTAATCAAGCCCGAATATTGTACCGTTCGGTATCTTTTTATGGCGTTTCGCCGTTATCCTTTATAATACCCTGATTATTTTCTGTTTCATTCCCAAAGGAACCGCATCATGTCCGAATGGTCAGCTCCAGAATTTGAATCCAAAATCTGTCCGCCCGAAAAGCTGGCGGAGCGTTTGGCGGCATTGCCCCGTCCGCTGGTGTTTACCAACGGCTGTTTCGATATTCTCCATAGGGGCCATGTAACCTATCTGGCGCAGGCGCGATCGGCCGGTGCGGCTTTGGTGTTGGCGTTGAATACCGATGCGTCGGTGCGCCGTCAGGGCAAAGGGGACGACCGTCCGATTAATCCTTTGGAAAACCGCGCGGCAGTGGCAGCGGCATTGGAGAGCGTGGATTTGGTCACATGGTTTGATGACGACACGCCGGCCGCGTTGATTGAAATGGTCAAACCCGATGTATTGATTAAAGGCGGCGATTGGCCTGTGGATAAGATTGTCGGTGCGGCCGAGACGTTTGCGCGTGGCGGCAAAGTATTTTCGATTCCGTTTTTACACCAGACTTCGACCACCAAAACTTTGGCGAAAATCCGTGAAGCCGGAGGAGGCGAATGACGGATTTGAACAGCCGCCATTGGGCTTTGCTCGCCGCGCTTTCAGACGGCCTGCCGCAACACGTTTCCCAGTTGGCGCGTGTGGTCGGGATGAAGCCGCAACAATTAAACGGATTCTGGCAGCAGATGCCGGGCCATATCCGCGGTTTGCTGCGCCAGCACGATGGGCAATGGCGCTTGGTGCGTCCTTTGGCTGTGTTTTCCGAAGAATCTTTGCAACAAATGGCCGGAAAACAGGGTTTTCGTGCGCAGTTGAAACACGAATGTTCGTCCAGCAACGATGAAATCATGGCATTGGCGCGCCAGTCGGCAGATTTGGCGCATAAGGCCTTGTGTGTGGCGCATTTCCAAACCAAAGGACGCGGACGGCAAGGGCGGAGTTGGGTCAACCGACAGGGCGAATGTCTGATGTTCAGCTTGGGCTGGACGTTTGACAAGCCGCAATATGAGCTGGGTTCGCTGGCGTTGGTGGTGGCATTGGCTTGCCGCCGCGCGCTTGCCGATATCGGTTTGGACGTAAATATCAAGTGGCCGAACGATTTGGTCGTGGCCAACGATAAATTGGCCGGTATTTTGATTGAAACGGCGAGGGTAGAGAATAAGACTGTCGCCATCATCGGCATCGGCATCAATTTTGTATTACCGAAAGAAGTTGAAAACGCCACTTCCGTGCAGGCTTTGTTTCAGACGGCCTCTAAGCAGGGCGTAAGCGTCAAAACCTTGTTGAATGCGGTATTGGCGCAACTCGATGCGCTGTTGAGCGAATACGCGCAAAACGGATTCGCGTTATGTGTCGGCGAATACGATGCCGCCAACCGCGATACGGACAGCCCGGTGTTGCTGCTTCAGGAAGGACGCGTTATCTACGAAGGCGTGGTCAAAGGCGTGAATGCGCAAGGCGCGTTGCGTTTGCAGACGGACAAAGGCGAAAAAAACATTGTCAGCGGCGAGATCAGCTTGCGCCCGGATAACCGACCGGCACAACCTGCCGCTGCCAAACCGGAACGCTTTTTGCTGCTGGACGGCGGCAACAGTCAGTTGAAATGGGCATGGGTAGAGAACGGCACATTTTCCGAAGTCGGCCGCGCGCCGTATCGTGATTTGACCCAGCTGGGCGAAGAATGGCTACAATTTGCCGATGATGATGTGAAGATTGTCGGTTGCGCCGTGTGTGGTTCGGTAAAAAAAGCGATGGTTGAAGAACAATTAACCCGTCCGGTCGAATGGCTGTCTTCCATGCCGCAGGCTTTGGGTATCCGCAACCATTACCGCCGCCCTGAAGAACATGGCTCCGACCGTTGGTTTAATGCGCTGGGCAGCCGCCGCTTTACGCAAAACGCCTGCGTCGTCGTCAGCTGCGGTACCGCCATAACCACCGACGCGCTGACGGAAGACAATCATTATCTCGGCGGCACCATCATGCCCGGTTTCCACTTGATGAAAGAGGCGATGGCGCTCAAGACCGCCAACCTCAACCGCCCCATCGGCAAGGTATATCCGTTTCCAACCACAACGCCGAACGCCATTGCCAGCGGCATGATGGATGCCGTTTGCGGCGCGTTGATGATGATGCATGGCCGTCTGAAAGACAAAACGGGCGAGGGCAAACCGGTCGATATCATTATCACGGGCGGCGGCGCGGCCAGAGTCGTGCAGGCGCTGCCGGAATCATTCGTTCATGACAATCAAGTGAAAATCGTCGATAATCTCGTGATTCACGGGCTCTTGCATTGGATTGCCCATCGCAACGGACAATAAAAAGGAAAACGCATCATGAAATGGCTGTTTGCGGTCTTGGTCGCACTCAACATCATTGTTTTTGGCAGCATGGTTGCCTATCGGACACAACATAAAACCGCCAAACCCGAATCTGCTTTGGAAGGCAGTACACACGAATTATTGCGCCCGTCTTCTTTGGATGTGCCTAAAGCCGAACCTCAGCAGGCATCGCAACCTGATTGGGTGGTGGTCGAATCAGACGGCCTGATTATGGCCGAACCTGAATCCGAAGAAGCGGAAGCCTTGCGTAAAAAGCAAGAAGCGCAGCAGTTGAAAGAGAAAAAAGAAAAAATGCGCCGCGAGAAAGAAGCGCAAGAGCGTCGCGCCGCTGAAGAAGAGATGGGCGCGGCCGGCGTGGAACGCTTGTGTACCAGCAGCGCCACCGTGGTGATGGATGAAGACGATTACCACCGCATCAAAGGCCTGTTGGGCAAATGGCCTCATGCCGCCAGCCGCAGTATCGAAAAACGCAACGGCGCATCCGCTGGCGAGACTTCTTCCAAAACCTTCCGCGTGGTCTTGCCTGCGGACGGCGACACCTCCGCCCAGCTTGATGCCTTGAGCAGCCGCGGCTTTAGCGGCAGCATTCACAACGGCGAAATCAGCATTGACGTAACACGCAGCCGTTCTTCCGCCCAAGTTTTGATTTCACGCTTGTCCAGCGCAGGTTTCGGCGGCGCGCGCATTGTCGAACAGGAAGACAGAAGCGCACCCGATACCGGTTTGAGCGTGGCGCGCATGACTGTGGTCTTCATGGCGGTCGACGAGCGCGATGCACAAGACATCAGAAATATTGTCGGCCGTTATGGCAAGTTGAACATGAAGACCTGCCGATAATCAGGCCTATTCGGTTTCAGACGGCCTGAACAGCAGTGCCAAGCCTGATAAACCGAACGCCAAAAAAAACACGAAACCCACTGTATCGGCAGTGGGTTTCATGTTTTTCGGTTTTGAGTATCTGATATAAAGGGGAACAGGTATGTTTCGTATATGCGCACTCCGAGTATCAAGAGATAATGGGAAAGAGGGGGATAAAATCTGTCGTTTAATGGCTCGGATTAGGACGTCTTCCGAGTGGTTTTGATTATACGCTAATAATAATTATTATCAATAGTAAAATTGAAAAAATAATGGAATTTACCGTAATAATTTGTTTTGTATGGAAATTAAATTTCGGTATCGGCTTTGCCGTGATTGAAAAGGCCGTTAATGACCTTGCAGGCATATTTGGCAGACTGTCAGTAGCTTGCCGACAATGTCTGAAGCATTGCCGGCAGAGGTAGAAAACGGCAACAGGGCTGTGGTTAAAACAAAACCAGATAAGCGTTTTATCGTGTTGTACTCGTTAAAACAGAATGTGGATAGAGGAAAGTATAGCGTATAAGAATTAGGGTAAAGAGCAACCCTCTGGCATTAGGATTCTACATTCTTGTGCGCCTGTATTGGTACAATTTGTTATAGCTGTTTGTTCGGAAAATCCTTGCTCAGCAGCACCGCCAATAATTATAGGAGTTCCTTTTAAATTTCCTACTGCCGCAGCAACGCAGCCATTTCTAACCCATTTAAGAATCTCACAAGAAGCCCCATTACTACCTTTCTTACAACGTTTAATTGCTTCACTTTTTGCTTCTGCTAATGACCTATGATTTAAAGAACCTGTAATATGGCCAGCCTTTTTACTGATTGCGATAGCTCCAAACTTAGATGGGACGTGCACATCTACATATTCTATTTTTTTTTGTGGCTTAGATACTTTTGATTGTGGAACATTATATAAAATCTGTCTGCCCGAGCTGTCGATAATACGACAGGTTCCAGTTGCAGGTTGGTATTCACCGCCACAGCCGTTGGCATAAACATTAAGACTTGCCAGTCCTAGCAATACAACAAGTAACTTTTTCATTTCAATTCCAATCTATTTATTATTTGAATCTTTATCAGCCTGCGCTGCATCAATCCTACGATGATTTGTTATCTTCTTTACGCGGCTGAGGTTGAAATAGGGTAGGCAAACATTTCGCCCTTATCTTTCAGACGGCCTTTTGATTTGTTTCAATCACTCATAAACCCAAGCAATCAACATATCCAAAGCCATATAAAATACCGTATAATCAAGGCCAAATTAACTTTGCCTGCTTGTCGGGCCGTCTGAAAAATTATGCAACAAACCTACGCCGCCGTACAGCGAGATTTGCTCGAAGCCAACCATCTTTCCCCCGATTTGCTCGCCCAAAGCCTGAGCATTATCGGCGCCAACCATGTTGATTATGCCGACATCTATTGTCAGCGCACTGCCTATGAAAGTTGGCATCTGGAAGAAGGCATTGTCAAATCGGGCAGCTTCCAAATTGATCAGGGCGTGGGCGTGCGTGCCGTTTCGGGCGATAAAACCGCTTTTGCCTACGCCGACAGCCTGTGTATCGATTCGATCAACCGCTCTGCCAAAGCCGTGCGCGTGATTGGTGCGGCCGGTGGCGAGGCCAGCGTCAAAGTGCCGACACCTGCCTACGGCAAGCCTGTCCATATGGCGATTGACCCTATTGCCAGCCTCGATTCCGCTGCCAAAGTCGCGCTGTTGAACAAAGTCGAAACGCTGGCCAAAGCCACCGATCCGCGTATCGTGCAAGTGATGGCCGGTTTGACCTGCGAATACGACATGGTGTACATCGCCCGTCTGGACGGTAAACACGCTGCCGATATCCGCCCGATGGTGCGCATGAACGTAACCGTCATTGCCAAGCAGGGCGAGCGTCGCGAGCAGGGCAGCGCGGGCGGCGGCGGACGTTATGATTTGGCGTATTTTGATGAAACCTTGGTGCATCGGTTTGTCGATTCCGCCGTCAAACAAGCCCTGACCAATCTTGAATCCCGTCCTGCGCCTGCCGGCGAGATGACCGTTGTTTTGGGCAACGGCTGGCCGGGCGTGTTGCTGCACGAAGCGGTCGGACATGGTTTGGAAGGCGATTTCAACCGCAAAGAAACCAGCGTTTTCTCCGGCCGAATCGGTGAGCGTGTGGCCGCCAAAGGCGTTACCGTCGTTGACCAAGGCGATATTGCCGACAGACGCGGTTCGCTCAATATCGACGACGAAGGCAATGAAACCCGCCGCACGGTATTGATTGAAGACGGTATTTTGGTCGGCTATATGCAGGACGAAACCAACGCCCGCCTGATGGGCACGCAATCGACCGGCAACGGCCGCCGCGAAAGTTACGCTTCTGCGCCTATGCCGCGCATGACCAATACCTTTATGGAAAACGGCGGCTATGAGCCGGAAGAAATTATCGCGTCCATCGACAAGGGCATTTACGCCGTCAACTTCGGCGGCGGACAAGTGGACATTACCAGCGGCAAGTTCGTATTCAGCGCATCCGAAGCGTGGTGGGTCGAAGGCGGCAAACTGCAATACCCTGTCAAAGGCGCGACCATTATCGGCAACGGCCCCGAAGTGCTGAAACATGTTTCGATGATAGGCAACGATACCGCGTTGGACAGCGGCATCGGCGTGTGCGGCAAAGAAGGGCAGAGCGTCCCCGTCGGCGTGGGGCAGCCGACTTTGCGTATCGATGCCGGGCTGACCGTCGGCGGCAGCGCAATCTGACGCGGAATCCAGTACGATGCCGTCTGAAAGTTTTTTCAGACGGCATCGCCTTATTCTTTTTTATGATGTTTGATATTCCCAAGAATTCTTTAACATTATCTTACAAGTTCATTAAAATACCGCCTTTCGTTAAGCTGATTGTCTGATTCTGATGAACTGGCCTTATCTGATCGATGCCATACCCAAATTCGCCGATGCGGCAAAGCTGACGCTGGAATTGTCCGTTTACGGCGTTGTTTTGTCGTTGCTGTTCGGCCTGCCCGTCGCCGTGGTAACGGCATACCGCATCCGCCCTTTCTACGCATTGGCACGCGCCTATATCGAACTGTCGCGCAATACGCCCCTGTTGATCCAGTTGTTTTTCCTGTATTACGGCCTGCCGAAAATGGGCATTAAATGGGACGGTTTCACCTGCGGCGTGATCGCACTGGTTTTCTTGGGCGCAAGCTATATGGCGGAAGCCGTCCGCGCCGGCATTTTGGCAGTGCCAAAAGGGCAGGTCGAGGCGGGCAAAGCCGTTGGTTTGAGCCGATTTCAAGTGTTCCGCTATGTCGAATTGCCGCAGGCTTGGGCGGTCGCTTTTCCGGCTATTGCCGCTAATATATTGTTTTTAATGAAAGAAACATCCGTTATTAGCGCGGTCGGTATTGCAGAATTGTTGTTTGTTACCAAAGATGTGATTGGTATGGACTATAAAACCAACGAGGCATTGTTCCTGCTGTTTGCCGCTTATCTGATTATCCTGCTGCCTGTTTCTTTGTTGGTGCGGCGATTGGAAAACCGCATACGGAGGGCGAAATATGGCGTTTGACTGGCTTTTTGAAGGAAAAAATGCGGCACGTTTGGGCGAAGGCCTGCTCTTAACGGCACAAATTTCTTTAATCTCTGTTGCGGCTTCTTGCGTATTGGGGACGTTGTTCGGCCTGGTTTTGCGTTCGCGCAACCGGCTTGTCCGCCTTATCGGACGGTTTTATCTCGAAACCATCCGCATCGTGCCGATTTTGGTGTGGCTGTTCGGCCTGTATTTCGGTTTGTCCGTGTGGACGGGCATACACATCGGCGGATTTTGGGTTTGCGTTTGGGTTTTTACGCTTTGGGGCATCGCCGAAATGGGCGATTTGGTGCGCGGCGCATTGGAATCGATTGAAAAACATCAAGTCGAATCGGGCTTGGCACTGGGTTTGAGCCGTCGTCAAGTGTTCCGCTACATCGAATTGCCGCAAGGTATCCGCCGCGCTTTGCCGGGGGCGGTTAATTTATTTACGCGAATGATTAAAACCAGTTCGCTCGCCTCGCTTATCGGCGTGATTGAAGTGGTCAAAGTGGGACAGCAAATTATTGAAAACTCTCTGCTGACGCAGCCCAATGCCTCATTTTGGGTTTATGGCCTGATTTTTATGCTGTATTTTTTATGCTGTTGGCCGCTGTCGCTGTTGGCGGCAAAGCTGGAACAAAAATGGGAACACTGATATGGCTTTATTGAGCATCCGCAAGCTGCACAAACAATACGGCAGCGTAACCGCCATTCAATCCTTAGATTTGGACTTGGAAAAAGGCGAAGTGATTGTGTTATTGGGTCCGTCCGGCTGCGGCAAATCCACCCTCCTGCGCTGCGTCAACGGTTTGGAGCCGCACCAAGGCGGCAGCATCGTGATGGACGGTGTTGGCGAATTCGGTAAAGACGTTTCCTGGCAAACCGCCCGGCAAAAAGTTGGCATGGTCTTTCAAAGCTATGAACTGTTTGCCCACATGACTGTCATCGAAAACATCCTCTTAGGCCCGGTAAAAGTACAAAACCGCAACCGTGCCGAGGCAGAGGCTCAAGCCGACAAGCTGTTGGAACGTGTCGGACTGCTCGACCGCAAAAACGCCTATCCACGCGAACTCTCCGGCGGCCAGAAACAGCGCATCGCCATCGTCCGCGCCCTGTGCCTGAATCCGGAAGTCATCCTTCTGGACGAAATTACCGCCGCACTCGACCCCGAAATGGTGCGCGAAGTCTTGGAAGTGGTTTTAGAACTCGCCCGCGAAGGCATGAGCATGCTCATCGTAACCCATGAAATGGGGTTCGCCCGCAAAGTTGCCGACTGCATCGTCTTTATGGACAAAGGCGGCATCGTCGAATCGTCCGATCCCGAAACCTTCTTCTCCGCACCCAAAAGCGAGCGTGCCCGCCAATTTCTGGCAGGTATGGACTACTGATTTACCGCAAACCGTCCGCTCCCCCTTTCAGACGGCATTCTATCCCAAGCAAACATTCAAAAAGGAGATTCCCAATGAAACTGAACGCAAAATTCAAAGCGCTACTCGCTTCCGCCGCCATCGCCATCGGTCTGACCGCCTGCGGAGGCGGCTCCGGCGACACCCAATCTTCACAAAGCAGCGGCGCGGCAACCGTTGCCGCCATCAAGGAAAAAGGCGTGATCCGCATCGGCGTATTCGGCGACAAGCCCCCGTTCGGCTATGTTGACGCAAACGGCAAAAACCAAGGCTTTGACGTTGAAATCGCCAAAGACCTGGCCAAAGACCTGCTCGGCAGCCCAGACAAAGTCGAGTTCGTCCTGACCGAGGCTGCAAACCGCGTTGAATACGTCCGTTCCGGCAAAGTCGACCTCATCCTGGCCAACTTCACCAAAACCCCCGAACGCGCCGAAGCTGTCGATTTTGCCGACCCCTACATGAAAGTGGCGTTGGGCGTGGTTTCCCCTAAAGGCAAACCGATTACCGACGTGGCGCAACTGAAAGACCAAACCCTGCTGGTCAACAAAGGCACCACCGCCGACGCCTTCTTCACCAAAAGCCATCCCGAAGTCAAACTGCTGAAATTCGACCAAAACACCGAAACCTTTGACGCGCTGAAAGACGGACGCGGCGCGGCACTTGCCCACGACAACGCCCTGCTGTGGGCGTGGGCGAAAGAAAACCCGGATTTTGAAGTCGCCATCGGTAATTTAGGCCCTGCCGAATTTATCGCACCCGCCGTTCAAAAAGGCAACGCCGATCTCTTGAACTGGGTCAACGGCGAAATCGCCGCCATGAAAAAAGACGGCCGTTTGAAAGCCGCCTATGAAAAAACCCTGTTGCCCGTGTATGGCGAAAAAGTCAAACCGGAAGCATTGTTGGCCGAATAAGTTTGTTTAACAAGAAAATCCGTATCCGCATTTGAAGGCGGGTGCGGATTTTTTCAGCTGCCGCAAATATCGCAAATTCAAAGTAAAATCAACTATATCATTGTTTTTTATTTATTCCGTTGTTGCCGCTTGGAAGGGAATCCGCCCCGTTCGGTTTCGCTTGTTTTTGAATTTCGGGCAACTTTCAAATCGTCATTCCCGAAAATCGCTTCAGCCTTATGTTTCCGGATGACCGCTTTCGCGGAATGACGGCGGAGCGTTTCTGTTATTCGGATAAATTCCTACGGTATCGAAATGGCGATAAGGTGTTTTTCTTTATTATATAATTTCAAAGCGAAAATGATATTTTTTGAACAAGCGTGCCGCAAAGCCGGAAAAAATGTTCGAGCCGCATCGGCGGCAGACGGGATAAAAAATGATGTTTGACGAATGGTTGGGCTTGTCAAAACTACCTAAAAATGAAGCAAGAATGCTGCTGAAATATGCTTCGGGATATACGCGCGTGCAGTTGTTGACACGGGGTGGGGAAGAAATTCCGGACGAAGTCCGGCAGCGGGCGGACAGGCTGGCGCAACGCCGTCTGAGCGGCGAGCCGATGGCCTATATTTTGGGTGTGCGTGAGTTTTACGGACGACGCTTTGCCGTCAATCCCCATGTACTGATTCCACGCCCTGAAACCGAGCATTTGGTGGAAGCCGTGCTCAAACGCTTGCCGCCGCAAGGCCGCGTGTGGGATTTGGGAACGGGCAGCGGCGCCATTGCCGTGACCGTCGCGCTTGAACGCGTTGATGCCGATGTTCGCGCATCCGACATCAGCACCGGTGCTTTGGATACTGCCCGTCAAAATGCGGCCGAATTGGGCGCAAAAGTCGAGTTTGCGCAGGGTTCGTGGTTTGATACCGACAGGCCGTCTGAAGGCCGATACGATGTGATTGTTTCCAATCCGCCGTATATTGAAAACGGCGATGAACATTTATCGCAAGGCGATTTGAGGTTTGAACCGCCAAACGCGTTGACCGACTTTTCAGACGGCCTCAGCCATATCCGCCACATTACCCAAGAAGCCCCCAAATACCTGAAAGCCAATGGCTGGCTGCTGTTTGAACATGGCTATGACCAAGGTGAAGCAGTACGGAACATTATGTTGGAGAACGGTTTTGCCGAAGTGGCAACCGAACAGGATTTGGCTGGATTGGACAGGGTCACGCTAGGGCGTTTGCCTGCTTAGCGGGCATGATTTGTCGGAATATAAAAAAGGGCGTGTCGATCACGCCCTTTTGGTTTTTTGGTTTAGCTGTTCAGACGGCCTGGTTTAATGCCAAGCAGCGACGAACTCTGCCCAGTGTTGTTTTTCTTCGGCTTGTGCGGCCAGATAATGTTTGATGCGTTTGATTTCGACTTCGTATTCGTCGGCATCGAGCGCACCGCTCATCATGCGAAAGCGCATGTACATCAGGTAGGTATTGGCGGCATCGGTTTCGCAATAATCGCGGATGTCTTTCAGACGGCCTGCATGATAAGCATCCCAAACCTTGCTGCCGTCCATGCCCAGTTTGCCGGGGAAGCCGCAGAGTTTGGCCATATCGTCCAAAGGCACGCTGGCGCGCGGTTGGTAGAGGGCGAGCAAATCCATCAGGTCGCAATGGCGGGTGTGGTAGCGGCTGATGTAGTTGTTCCACTTAAAGTCGCGGCTGTCGCCAAAATCGCCGTCGCCCATGTCCCAATAGCGGGCGGCGCTGATGCCGTGTATCAGGGCGCGGTAGTGGAGGACGGGCAGGTCGAAACCGCCGCCGTTCCAGCTGACGAGTTGCGGCGTATAGTTTTCGATGACCTCGAAGAACTTGGCAATCATGACTTCTTCGCTGTCTTCGGGATCACCGATGGTGCTGACGCGGATTTTGTCTTGCCCCCAGCGCATACAGCAGGAGATGGCGACGACTTGGTGCAGATGGTGTTGCATAAAGTCGCTACCGGTTTTGGCACGGCGTTGTTGTTGGGCAAACAGGACGACTTCATTGTCGGGCAAATCGGCAGGTAAATCGTAAAGCTGGCGGATGCCGTTTACGTCGGGAATGGTTTCGATGTCGAAGGCGAGTATCGGAGTCATGGCGTGATCGGGTTGGATAAGGGATGATGTCATTGTGGCATGACGGCGCAGATAAAAAAAGAGGCAATCCCCCACAGGATTGCCCCAATACCTCAAATCAGAGATTTACGCTTCACAAACAATACAGGTTTTCACCTGCGGCTTTACAGATGCAGCTCAACTCTGCATCAGTAAACTTTCATTTCGGGTATTGCACCGAAATCCTCTAAGATACCGCAATTTCTTGCAATATCAGAAAAATGCTTACAAAAGTATCTAAAACCGGCGAGGCCGTCTGAGCGTTTTGTAATTTGATGTAGTGAAATTTACGCGAATTTTTACAGTTTGCCAAGTATTTTTTTCTGAAGGCTTGTTTTGGTATAAATTTCAGGTGTTGTCATATTTTTGCAATTATATTTCATAATTGTTCAAAAGTTAGGTATTTATTTTATTTTTTTAAATTTTAATTTAATTTTATTTCATATTTTAAATGATTAAAATGTATTTTTTCAAATGAACTATTTTGCAATATATTGTTTTTAAAAGAAATTAAATTTAATATATAAATGAAAAAAGTTGTTTTTAAAGCATTTAAAGCGGAATATTATTTGATTGTTTGAACTCAAACATGAGTTTCGGTTTGATTCAATTAAAATGAAAAAGCAGCGAAAGAAAAATTTCGCCGCTTTTTGTATATTCAAATTGTAATTCGATGTAGTCAATAAAAGCTGCTTTCGCCTTCGGGACGGGTTTTGAAGCGTTTGTGCAGCCAGAAATATTGTTCGGGATGCTCGCGTACCCGCTCTTCGATAAAGTCGTTCATGCGCTGGGTATCGGCTTCGACATTTTCGGTTGGGAAATTGTCCCAAGCCGGATAGAAGCGCAGGGTTACGGTATTGTCGGCTTCACGCGTGGGGATGGCGGGAATGATTTTGGCTTTGGTCATGCCGGCGATACGGCTGAGGCCGGTAATCGTGGCCGTCTGAATGCCGAAGAAATTAACGAAAATGGAATCGTTGCGGCCGAAGTCTTGGTCGGGCAGATAAAGAAAGGGCGCATCGCTTTTGCGCAGGTGTTTGATGATGGCACGCAGGCCTTCTGTGCGGCCGATCAGGAAAACATTGTTGTAGCGGTGACGGCCTTTCAGGATTTGCTCGTCCAGGGCTTTGTTTTTTTGGTGCGAATACATGCTGGTCAGCGGCACATCCTGATTGAGCGTGTAAACCGCCATTTCAAATGCGGTAAAGTGCGGATAGAGGATGATGACTTTTTCACCGGCGGCAAGGGCTTCGTCGAGATGGTGTTTGTCTTGATAGCGTACCAACGAGCGCAGCTTGTCCGCAGGCGCGTACCAGTAGAGGCCGTATTCGAGCATCAGCTTCGCCATGTGTTGGAAGTGGCGTTTGAGCAGGGCGGTGCGCTGGCTGTCGTTCAGCTCGGGAAAGCATTTTTTGAGGTTGACCTCGCCGACTTTGCGGCGCGGTTTGACCGCGTAATAGGCGAGAATACCGATCGCGTCGGCAATCTTGTGCAACACGCAAAAAGGCAGCAGGCGGATGAGGTAGAGAAAAAGGAAGGCGGCTTTCATGAAGGCTCGCTGTATGTGGGCAAAGGGTTATTATAACCGAAAGGCCGTCTGAAAACGGGCTGGAACACTATTTCAGACGGCCTGAATGTCGGCTTACCATTGGAAGCGGCCGCGTTTGACCTGCAGTCCGTCGGGGTTGAGTTGCGAAGCCAATCCGTGATTGCGCAGGGCGTGGGTGAGGGCGACGGCGAGTCCGTCGGCGGCATCGGCTTGCGGCGTGCCTGAAAGTGCAAGCATTTGGACAACCATATGCTGCACTTGCTCTTTGGCGGCCTTGCCCTTGCCGACCACAGCCTGCTTGACCTGAAGAGCGGTGTATTCAAACACGGGCAAATCGTGCATGACCAAAGCGGCAATCGCTGCACCGCGCGCCTGACCGAGCATTAACGTTGCGGCCGGATTGACGTTGACGAATACTTGCTCGATGGCTGCCTGATGGGGTTGATAGTGGCGGATGATTTCGTCGATATGGCGGACAATCACGGCGATGCGTTCGGAAAGCGACGCGCCGGTCGGCGTTTTGATACAGCCGGAAGCAACATAATGATGCTCGCGGCCGTGGACATCAATCACGCCGAAGCCGGTCACGCGGCTGCCGGGGTCGATGCCGAGAATGCGTGTGGGTTGGAACTGGGACATAGTGCGTGTTTAAAGTAATCGGTGTTTCAGGGCAGGCAGGCGCGTGCGCACGCTTTGCAGGCGCGCAGTATCCAAATCGGCACAAATCACGCCTTCGCCTTCCGGCAACGTCGCCAACACATCACCCCAAGGGTCGATAATCATACTGTGGCCGAATGTGCGGCGGCCGCTTTCATGCGGTCCGCCTTGTGCCGACGCGATGACGTAGCATTGGTTTTCCACTGCACGGGCGCGCAGCAGCAATTCCCAATGCGCCTTGCCGGTTGTGTAGGTAAATGCAGCCGGCAACAGCAAAACATCAAATGGCTGCTGGGCGCGGAAAAACTCAGGAAAGCGCAAATCGTAGCAGACCCCGGCCGCCAGCGGAACATCGTCCACGCTCAGCTTCGGCACATCGTTGCCCGCCAATATCGTATCGGCTTCGGCGTAGCGTTCGCCCAAACCGGAAAAGCCGAACAGGTGCATTTTGTGGTAAAGCCCGACTCGGTTGCCGTCGCGGTCATACACCAGCATCGTGTTCATCACCTTGCCAGCGTTTTTGCTTTGCAGCGGAACCGTACCGCCAAACAACACCACGCTGCATTTCCTTGCCGTTTTGCTTAAGGCCGTCTGAAAACGGGTGTGGCAGGTTTTGCCAACTCGTCCATCATCCAAAGGCTCGGCAAATGCCAGCTTATCCGTATCGTTTTTGCCCATCAGCGGCCAATATTCGGGCAGCAACACCCAATCTGCCCCTTGTTCCGCAGCCTCGCGGACAAGGCGCTTCATGGTGGCAATATTGGTTTCGGGGTCGGTGGACGACACCATTTGCACAGCGGCGGCGCGTAAAGAGCGCATCATCAAAACTCCTGTCAGATTTTGCAAGAATTGTAACTTGTTTACGTACAAGGCCGATACAATCGTCACACAATTCCTCTCCCAAAAAGGATAAACCATGAACTTGAAACTTCTCCTCACTGCCGCACTTTCCCCCGCCGCACTTGCCGCACACGCCGACGTACAGCTTTACGGCAGCATCAAAAGCGGCATCGAAACCTCGCAAACCCGTTTCGGCGGCCAAACATACAGCCGAACCGCCGTTGCCGACCAAGGCAGCCACATCGGTTTGCGTGGCTCGCATCCGATTGGCGGCGGAACGAATTTTATTTGGGAAGTCGAACAAGACACCCCTGTCGGCAAAAGCGGATCCATCCGCCAAGACTGGCGCGAACGTCGAGACAATTTTGGCCGTTAAAGGAAAGATTGGATAGTAAAGGCCGTCTGAAAAATCAGGATAACTGGTTTTCAGACGGCCTGTTTTTTATTTTGAGAATAATTATATAGTGTATTTTAACTTGCTGTTTTTATTGTTTTAAATGACGAGTTGTGGGAGCTTGCATATACCTTTTTTCGTATTAAAGGATGTTTGAAAAAATAGGTAGGATTAAAATCATCTATTCTATGAAATTTATAGAAGCATAATCAAAGAACGGTTATTTTTTAAATTCTATCTTTAAAATCTAATTGATAGTTATTTATTAGGACTAAGTTTTCAAAATGGTGCTAGAATATTGTGAGCAATAAAATATAAATTTATGAGTTTTAAAAAATGGGTATTGCTATAATGGGCTAAGCCATTACAAATTTAAGGAGTTTGACATGAAAAAAGCATTATTTCTTTCTATTTGCCTGTTAGGAGCTGGTTCTTGTTTTGCTCAGGATTTTTCAGCACTTTCTGTTTTTAAAGATACTATTAAGAAGTCAATCGATGAGAAAACATATACTCTATGCAATGTAGAAAAATATGATCAACTACATAAAATTGGAAATGAATGTTTGTATAGTTTATCTCTTAGCTTAGATAATGCAATAGATAAAAAATATAAAAAATTACAAATTGAAAACAAAAAAAATAAATTAGTTGAAAAATTTCCTTCAAGTTATTTTTCTAAGTTAAGAAAAACGTACTCTGTTTATGAGGATGAAGCTTGTTTTAATCCATTAAATGATATTACCGATGGGTTAAAAAATTCTTATGATGCAAAAGAGCTTGTTTGTAATGTGGAGCAGAAATTATTTCATATAAAAACATTAGAAAATTTTGATAAAAATATTTGATTTATCTTAATTTAAGGTTATAATGTAATTTGAAAAAAATCCACATTTTTCAAGGAGGAGTAATGCAATATAAAAAACTATTCACAATTCCTTTTATTGCACTTTCTTTATTTTCTACTGCGTGCGCCGTGCAAAGTGGAAACGTAGTTGGAAAAGAAAGTGTTTATCCACCAGTAGCAAATTTTTCTTTTGGAATTAAGATAAAACCACTTTCTGATATGGATTATCAGGCTGTCATTACAAATAAAAAAACTAAAAAAATACAAATTATTGAAAGTATGTCACATCCCCCTCTAACTGCAGATCATTTGGTTCAAATACAAGACTTAAATAATGATGGATACCCTGATGTTATTTTAAAGGGTTTTCCTGTTGCAGCGTCAGCAATTAATGGTAATGAACTTTATATGTTCAATCCTGAAACTAAACAATTTGAAGAAACTAAAGATATTACCCAGCTTGGCGAAATTCATGCTAGTGGAAAAAACTGTATTTACGTTGATTATCGGAAAAATTCAATGGAATACTCCCAGGATCATTATTGTTGGCGTAATGGTAAATGGCATTTTGTTAAAAATAGGTAAAATATTATGAATGATAAATTCGATCAAGATCGCTATATGAAATTGCGTGATAAGATGATAGAAAACAATGAGAACGTTGTCGATAATATCTATTTAGATACTAGGGCAGTTCCAACAATTTCTGCTGGTGTTGCATTAATTGAACGCGGTAAAGATAAGCGTTGGCATGTGAATGCCGATAGAGTTGCGAAATTGGCTAACATGTTAAATTTAACTAAAGAAGAAAATAAAATTCTGAATACCTCATTAAATAAACAAGAAAACCTTTTAAATAAATATCAACCGAAACCAACTGAATATTCTAACTTCACGTCTCTGTTATCATCAGAGCTTGGAAAAGAAGCTGCGCAAATATTTGGAACAATAAAGTTAACAAAGCACAATGGTACTTATACTTATGATGTTTATACTCAATCAGAAAGCACAATAAAAATTAGTTTAACTCGTCAGCAGTCGATGGAAATGTATGCTCAAATTGCTCCTGAGTATGAAAGAAGATTGGATAATGAAGTTTTAAAAAAAGTAAATTGCCCTAAAGAAGCTTTATCAGAAGAACAACGTGCGGCTCTATATTCTATGACTTACCATGGTCGGATAGAAAAAGCTAAAAAAGTAGCTGATGCTATTGGCGATTATTGGAGAGGTGAAATTTCAGAGACTGCTTTGCATTCAAGAATAAAACAAACTATAGGGGTAAATTCTAAAGGGGCAAATTCTAATTTTTCAGGCCGTGAAAAATCTGAATTGCAATATTTGAAGCTGATTAAACAGCGCCCTGAAAAACATAGTATGGAAAAATCTGATACAAATCTTGCAGAATTAAACTTAAGTCCGGCAGGTAAACTCCAAGCTCTAATTCAAGGCTTTAAGCATGACAAAGATGGTACGTTCACAGCCAAAGCATTGGCTGACAATGCCGATGTGGTGGCAAATTTTAGAGATGAGTTGCGAGAGACTTTAAAACAAAATCAGGCTCAAGAAGTTGCTCAAAATACTCCGCAAGTTCAAGAAGAGCGCAGCTCTGGCGGTCGATCGTTTAGTTAGGAAATATTTAATAACCTTAAAACCCTAATAGGAGTCTTTGTATGCAGAAATTATTTATTCTAATATCATTAACTTTATCAGTTTCGGCTTGTGCTGTATTTCCAATGGAAGAAACTGAAGATGTGATAAATAGTGGATTATATAATATCGATTTTCGTGCCGGAAACGGTAAGATTTATTGCGGCGGTGATGCGAAAGTATCTGATTTGGCTCAGGGTGTATCATGTCTGACTGAAATTAAAGGTAAGCCTGTTTTACCGCGCCCCAACGATTGCGAACTTGAATGGGGTGGAACATTCTTCTTAGGTAAAACCGGTAAAGCAGATATGGTTTGTCATAGTGACTTTCCTTTTAATCCCAAAGCCCGTATCTTGAAAAATGGAGAAACAGTTAAAGGTAATGGCTGGCAATGTACGGCTTCCGGTTCAGAAGTAACTTGCATAAATCAAGATAAACATGGATTTAAGATTAGTCAGGAAGTGCAGAAGCTGTTTTAATACATCTTTAGGAATTTAATTTATTAAAGGAATGGTATATGGATACAAATAAAACTGGTAATCACAAGCAAGAAAATCAAAGAGACCAAGTTCGAGAACAGGTTATCAATGATTATATTGAAAATTTAAGGAAATATAATGGCTATACCGAAAAAGGTAAGGATAATACCATTTTTGGGGCTCATTATGGCATGCAAGGCCAATATTGGTGCGATATGTATGTTGATTATGTTATGGAAGATTCGTTTGGCAGGCGAAATGCTCAAAAAATGCTAGGTGGGTTTTCTGCAGGAACGGAACTTAGTAAAGCTAATTATCAAAAAATAGGTAATTGGCATGATGCAAAAGATTATGTTCCTCAAAAAGGCGATCAAATTTTCTTTCTTAACCCCACAAAAGATAAATCCAGGACGGTCAATCATACGGGAGTTGTTATTGACGTTGATTTGGAAAAAGGTATTGTTTATACAATTGAAGGTAATACTAGTGCTAAACCTGGAGATGGAAATGGAACAACAGTTAGGGAGAAACAATATCCTTTAGACAAAAATACAATAAAAGGGTATGGTACACCTGATTGGGATATTGAAATTGATAAACGAATTCAAGAAATAAATAAATCATCCACTGTAAACGAACTTTCTTCAAAGAATAAATTGCAAAATTTGATAAACGGCTTTAAAAATGACCAAGATGGTACGTTCACAGCCAAAGCATTGGCTGACAATGCCGATGTGGTGGCAAATTTTAGAGATGAGTTGCGAGAGACCTTAAAACAAAATCAGGCTCAAGAAGTTGCTCAAAATACTCCGCAAGTTCAAGAAGAGCGCAGCTATGGTGGTCGTTCGTTTGGTTAAATCCTTCCCAAATTTGAAGAATGCTGATGATAGTACGTTTTTTCCTTATTCTTTCAATAGATAGTTACGCATGAATAATAACGAACTTGAGCAAGCACATAATCTTTTGCTTGAAACCGCCGAGGTAATGACACAATTTAGGCAAAGTACCCATCAGATTGTCCAAAATCTTGAAGATAAATTGGATAAATCACTTTACGATCAACGCAAAATGATTACGGAGATGGTGCGTGCGGAAGTGACGAAAGAAATGTCAAATTCGGTGGCAGGTTATGTGCGAGATATGGAAAAGGCACGCAACCAAATGGCTGATCAAGTACGTGAATTCAATGCATACTTGAATAAGGTAAATGAAGAAAATCAGAAGATTTCTTCACGTTTGGTATGGATTATTTCGCTTGCAATGGCAACATTGGTTATTGGCGGATTGGCATTATCTTTCTTTTATACAATGTTGATTGACCAAAAACGACAGGATGCGGATATGGTCGGCCGCATCAATCGAGCCAATATCGTGCGATGCGGCGATGAACTTTGTGCCAAGACAGGTAAAAGCGTAGAAAATGGCTATCGGGTTATTCAGCATCGATAGCTGAGAAACTAAAGGCCGTCTGAAAAACCAGGATAACTGGTTTTCAGACGGCCTTTGTCTATTGTGAGGATAATTGTAGAATGTGCCTTTAGATCACAGTTTTTATTGTTAAAAATGAAGAATTTTAGGAGTGTATTACATACGCTCTTTTTTGTATTTAAGGATGCTTGGAAAAAATTAGTAGGCTTAAAATCATCTATTTTATGAAATTTATGGAAGCATGATAGAAGAGAGAGTGGTTTTTGGAAAGTTTTGTACATTGTCTTAAAATATGGCCGTTTGTCGTTTTATTTTATCTATGTTTGCGAAATACATGCTAGAATGTGAATAATTTAATGTAAACTTATTAATTATAAAGAAATAGTTATTATAATGGTTTAGATTGCTAAAAAGTTAAGGAGTTTTAAAATGAAAAAACTAGCTATTCTTTTGAGTTTGTCCCTTCTTTTGGCAGCTTGTGATTTAGGCTTTCCCAAAATGACTGTTAATTATGATAATTTGCCCCATGGGAAAATTAAAGAATATATTACTAAAACATTTCCAAATGAACCTGAAAAAGAAGCATTGAGCAAAATGATTTATGCTCAGTTAAGTGGTGATAAAAGTGCTGATAATATTAGAAAGACCGTTTCCCAAATGGGTATGACTTGTGAAGTAGAAAAAGAGATGTGCGAGTATTCAGGATATATTAAAACTAAGGTTGCCGGTATTAGCTCGGGAAGTGGTCGGGCAAAACGCATTTATCATATCGTTATTTTCCCTAAAAAAGGGATGGATTCTTTGAAGATTGAATATCAAATTGTAGAAGATACGGAGAAGGTGAATTAAATATGGAAAATACTGGGAACTATAAAATTGTGAAATCACAATTACCTCTTTTAGGAGGTATAGCTGGACATAATTTTATTGCTGTATTGGATCCTAATAATCGGGTAATTCATGAATTGAATGGACTTGCCACATCAAAAGATGGGGAAATTAAACCAATCGGTTATTTACCTTCTGATAAATTGTATGTTTACAATGAAAAAGAAGTAAAAGGATTTTTTTATAATTCATCTCAAAATCAAGAAGTAGTTTTTGAAGGGAATTATAAAGATGTTATGGATAAATTTAATTTAGGGTATGCGATAGGAAAAGAAATTAATAAACATGAATTCACATATCCATTCTTCGGTTTAGGAGATAATAGTAACTCTGTTGCCTCCACCTTATTAAAAGGTATAGGGTTAAATGATCCTGATTTAGGGCATGCTTTAACACCAGGAGAAGAGTCCTTATTGATACCTGAGGAACAGTTAAGGAATATTCGCCAAAATTGGGAGTTACAACATAAAAAGGTTAATCTTGGAGAAATAGGCGTAAATTTTGCTGAATCAGCTTTAACTGCAGCTGACAAACTTCAAGCTCTAATTCAAGGCTTTAAAAATGACAAAGATGGTACGTTCACAACCAAAGCATTGGCTGAAAATGCCGATGTAGTGGCGAATTTTAGAGATGAGTTGCGAGAAACCTTAAAACAAAATCAGACTCAAGAAGTCGCTCAAAATGTTCCGCAAGTTCAAGAAGAGCGCAGCTATGGTGGTCGTTCGTTTGGTTAAATCCTTCCCAAATTTGAAGAATGCTGATGATAGTACGATTTTCCCTTATTCTTTCAATGGATAGTTACTCATGAACAATAAAGCGTAGAAAATGGCTATCGGGTTATTCAGCATCGATAGCTGAGAAACTAAAGGCCGTCTGAAAAATCAGGATAACTGGTTTTCAGACGGCCTTTGTTCTTATAATAACGGTTTATTGTTTTCACGCACCCAGCAACGGAGTTTCCATGCAGTTTTCAGCATTCGGCGAAAAATTCACACAACACAGCGGTATTTTGCAGTTGATGGACGATTTGGGCGACGCGCTCAAAAGCGACAAGCCCGTCAATATGCTTGGCGGCGGTAATCCGGCGAAGATTGCTGAAGTCAATGCCGTGTTCGCCGATGTGTTTTCCAAGCTGGCGGCGGAACACGCTGTTGAGAATATCGGCAATTATTCCAATCCGCAGGGCGATGCGACGCTGATTACGGCTTTGACTGAGTTTCTCAACCGCGAATACGGCTGGAATCTGACGGCAGACAATATCGCGCTGACCAATGGTTCGCAAAACGCGTTTTTCTATTTGTTCAACCTGTTCGGCGGCAAGTTTAATCTTTCAGACGGCCAAACGGCTGAAAAAGCCATTTTGTTGCCGCTTGCGCCTGAATATATCGGTTATGCCGACGTGCATGTCGAAGGGCAGCATTTTATTTCGGTTAAGCCGAAAATCGAAAACGTCGAACACGAAGGCGAAGCGGGATTTTTCAAATACCGCGTGGACTTTGACGCGCTGGAGAGCCTGCCTGAATTGAAAGAGGGCAAAATCGGTGCGATTTGCTGTTCGCGCCCGACCAACCCGACCGGTAATGTGCTGACCGACGGCGAGATGGCGCGTTTGGACGCTTTGGCGCAAGAACACGGGATTCCGCTGATTATCGACAACGCTTACGGCATGCCGTTCCCGAATATTATTTACAGCGATGTGACGCTCAACTGGCACGAAAACATCATCCTCTGCTTCAGCCTTTCTAAAATCGGCCTGCCCGGCGTGCGTACCGGCATTATTGTCGCTGCGCCGGAAGTGGTCAAAGCCGTCAGCAGTTTGAATGCGATTGTGAATCTGTCGCCAACCCGTTTCGGCGCGGCGATTGCGGCTCCGCTGTTAAACGACGGCCGTCTGAAACAGCTGGCCGACGAAGTGATTCAGCCGTTTTACCGTCAGCAGGCGCAAACGGCGGTTTCCCTGCTCAAGCGTGAATTGGGCGCGTATCCGTTGAAAATCCACAAGCCTGAAGGTGCGATTTTCTTGTGGCTTTGGTTTGAAAACCTGCCCGTTTCGTCGCAAACTTTGTACGAAATGCTCAAGGCCGAAGGCACGCTGATTATTCCGGGCGAGCATTTTTTTGTCGGCATCGATACGCAAGACTATCCGCACGCGCATGAGTGCATCCGCATGAGCATTGCGCAGGACGCGGAAACGCTGGAAAAAGGCATTGTCGCGATCGGTCGCGTGGTGCGCGGTTTGTACGATAAAAAATAAACGCTTTGAATAGGCAAAGGCCGTCTGAAACCTGAACAATCGGGTTTCAGACGGCCTTTTTGTCGGATTTAGATATGGTGGATAACCAGTTTTTTGCCTTCGTAATCGAGGACGTTGACGTCCATATCGAATAGGGTTTTGATGTTTTCGGCGGTGAAAATATCGTTGGGCTTGCCCTGCATAGCGACTTGGCCGTTTTTCATGGCGACGACGTAATCGGCGTAGGCTGCTGCCTGGTTGATGTCGTGCAGGACGACGACAGTGGTGCGTTTGTGTTCGTCGGTCAGCCGGCGCAGGATTTGCATGAGGGAGCGGGCATGATACATGTCGAGGTTGTTTAGCGGTTCGTCCAGCAAAACGTAGTCGGTGCGCTGGCAGAACACCATGGCAATCATGGCGCGTTGGCGTTGGCCGCCGGAAAGCTCGGTCAGGTAGCGGTCGGCGAAGTCTTGCAGGTGGAACTCGGCGAGCGCTTCTTCGACGATGGTTTTATCAGTTTCAGACGGCCTGCCTTGATGGTAGGGATAGCGGCCGAACATGAGCAGATCGCGCACGGTAATGCGGCTCATGATGCTGTTTTCTTGGGTGAGGATGGAGAGCGTGCGGGCAAGTTCGGCGGTGGGGGTGGTTTTGATGTCTTTGCCTGCGTAGCTGATGTTGCCGTGTACCAAGGGCTGCAGGCGCGCCATAAAGGAGAGGAGGGTGGATTTGCCTGCGCCGTTCGGGCCGATCAGCGCGGTAATGCCGCCTTCGGGAATGTCGAGGCTGACGTCGTTGAGGATGGGATTGCTGCCGATGGTGTGGCTGACGTTGCGGATGGTAATCATAGGTTGGTCCGAAAATGGAAATTGGGGTTTCAGACGGCCTTGAGTTTTAAGGCCGTCTGAAACTTATTGATTATGACGTTTTAGATTTCTTTGACGGTGACAAATTCAGGATTGTCGGCTTGGCCAATCAGGAAGGCGCGGACGCGTTCTTGCCAGAGTTCGCCGAATTGTTTGAGTTCGTCAGTACTTGCGCTGCCGCTGACGGCTTTGGGCATGATGTCGCGCATTTGCGGTGCAAAGGGTTGGAGCGCGGCGTTGAGGCTGACGGCAACGGTTTTGCCGGTGTCGCGGCGGCGGAGCGCGAGTGTGCCGTTGATTTCGCCTGCACCAAAGGACAAGAGGTGGCGGCGGGCAAAGCGTCCGGCTGGGCCTACGCCGCCAAAGCCGGTTTCAGGTGCCGCGCCGGTAAGGAGTTGGACGACGGAAGCGGTAACGCCGGTCGTGCCTTCGTCACGCTCGCCCTGCATAAAGGCTTCGATGTCGCCGCGTTGCGGCAGCTCTGTGCCGTAAAGGGCTTTCAGGCCTTTGACCACCATCAGGTAGGCACCGGCGACGGTCGGGCAGGAGTGGCCGCACAGGCGCACGGCATCGGCGTAGCGGTAAGTGAGGATGCCGTTTTCGGCCGCGCCGAGGAAGTCGGCCAATGCGTCTTGGACGGTAATGGTCGGGGCGTCATCGAAGAATGAAGGAAGGCGTTCTTGTGTCATGAGGGTTGTCCTTTATGGGTTTGCTTAGGCCGTCTGAAGGTTTCAGACGGCCTGAATTTATTTTTGCGAGCGTTTGGGCACGTTTAATTTATTTCTTTTTCAACACCAAATATAAAAATACCAATCCGCCTGCAAATTCGACGACCACGCTCAATACGGCCTGCATGCCGAGGAAGTGTTCGAAGATGGTTTGCCCGCCGACCAACAGGATGCCGCCGACACAAAAAGTCATGGGCAGGCGGACGGAATGTTTGACCGACGGGGAAAAGTGGTTGGCCAGCGCGGCAACCAGCAGGCCGAAAAAGCTTACCGGGCCGACAACGGCGGTCGCAGTTGCAACCAATGCGGCGATCCACAACAGCAGCCATAAGGTGTTGCGCGTGTAGTTGATGCCCAAATTGACGGCCTGATTGCGGCCGAGCAGGTAAACATCGAGGCGGTGGCGTTCGCGCCAGATCACGGCGGCGCTGATGAGCAACACGACTGCGCCGATACCCAACAATTCCGAGTGGACAGTATTGAAAGTGGCAAACATATTCGCCTGCGCCGCGGTAAATTCTTCGGGGTCAATCATGCGCGAAAGCAGCGACGACAGGCTGCGGAACAAAATCCCGAAAATCACGCCGATTAAAATCATGCGCGACAAATCTCGTCCGCCCTGTTTGATGAGCGTGTAGAACAGCAGAAGCGAGCCGCCCATCATGACGACCAGTTCAAAGCCGAATTTGCCCGTCAACGGCAGGGAAGCATAGCCCACGCCACCGAGCGTAAACACCAGCAAGGTCTGCAAAAACACATACAGCGAATCGAAACCCAAAATCGAAGGGGTCAGAATCGGATTGTTGGTCAGCGTTTGGAAGAGTTGCGTGGACACGCCGACCGCATAGGCAACCATCAGCAGCGCGGCAAGTTTGGTCAGACGCAGGTGCAGGACAAAGTCCCAATCGCCTTTGACGTTGAGCGTCATAAACAGAACGCAGGAAACCAGCAACAGCGCAAACGCGACCCACAGCGGACGGCTGCTTCCTGCCATAAAACCGATATTTTTTTCAGACGGCATGAGCAGGTTTCCTTAATAAAAGCCACAAAAACAAAGCCGTCCCCATCACGCCAAAAACCGTAGAGACCGGAATTTCAAACGGAAACACAATCACGCGTCCGACAATATCGCACAGCAACACCAAAGACGCGCCCAGCAAGGCCACTGCAGGCAGGCTTTGGCGCAGTTTGTCGCCCATCAGGCGGCTGATGATGTTCGGCACGACTAGGCCGATAAACGGAATATTTCCGACCGTCACGACCACTAAAGACGTAATCAGCGCCACAATAATCAGCCCCGACCACAGAATTGCCGTCCGGTTCAGCCCCAAGTTCACGCTCACCGTTTCGCCCAAACCCAAAATCGTCAGCTGGTCGGCAATCAAATAGGCAAACAAAGCCAAAATCCCCGTTGCCCACAACAGCTCATACCGTCCGAGCAACACGCCGGAAAAATCGCCCTGTTGCCACACGCCGAGCATTTGCAGCATTTCGTTTTCATACGCGATAAAGGTGGCCACCGCCTCAATTACACCGCCGAAAATAATCCCGACCAAAGGCACCATCAGTTGCGCGGTCGGCGGCAGGCGGCGGATCAGCAGCATAAAGACCAACATCCCGATCAGCGCGGCAACGGCGGCAACCGACATTTTTGCCAGCAGTGGCGCGGCCGGTAGCAGCAGGGTCATCAGCAGCAAACCCAAAGCCGCGCTTTGGCTTGCGCCCACCATCGACGGTTCGACAAAACGGTTGCGCATCAAAATCTGCATAATCATGCCGGCTACCGCCATCGACGCACCCGTCAGCACAATCGCAAACGTGCGCGGCAGGCGGCTGATGAACATGACTTGCTGGCTGTCGGATAGCGAAAACAGGGCGGACCATTTGAAGTCGGCCACGCCGACCGACAGGCTGACGGCAAACAATATCAGCAGCGCCACACCGTTGACCGCATTTAAAAATGAAGGTTTGTGAAACATAAAATGGTTCGGAAAAAATAAGGCCGTCTGAAAGAAGGGTTAAAGTATTTGGGAAAAAAAGCAGGTTTGCCCATCATAAAAACAGATGCAAACAGGCAAAAATTGTCCATTTGTACCATGTATTTTCAGACGGCCTAAATTCAATGACTTCAGATCAAGCAGCTTGATCCTGTGAATCATTAAACCGTTCAGGCCGTCTGAAAGAAGCGGGCGGCTATGCCCGTTCCGAATTACTTGGCCGCATTAAACGCATCGCTGACCTGTTTGGAAGCATTCAGCAATTCTTGTGCGCCGCCGGCCGCCAGATAGGTTTCCGGCACGAGGTACACGACTTGGCCTTTTTTCCAAGCGGTCGTTTCGGCAACCAAAGGATTGTTCAAAACATCTTTCGCAGCCTGACCTTCTTCACCGATGGCCGCGCCGCGGTCCAAAACGAACAGCCAATCAGGATTTTTCTCTTTCAGGTATTCAAAGCTGATAGGCTGGCCGTGGCTGCCTTCTTTAATTGATTCATCGACAGCAGGAACGCCGATGTCTTTGTGCAGCCAGCCGCCCAGTCGTGAAGACGGGCCGAAGGCGGACATTTTCCCGCCGTTGACCAAAATCACCAAACCTTTGCCTTTACCTTGCGCGGCAGTTTTCGCAGCGTCGAAAGATGCGTCGATTTCCGCCTTCAGCTTGTCGGCTTCCGCCTGTTTGCCGAAGATTTGCGCCAGCGCGTCGATACGCTCTTTGGCACTTTCTTTGAGGTTGGCGGTATCGGCGGTCATTTCGATGGTCGGCGCAATGGCGTTCAACTTGTCAAACGCTTTGGCTGCGCGGCTGCCGATGATGATGAGCTGCGGCTTATAGGCGTTGAGCGCCTCGTAATCCGGCTCGAACAGCGTACCGGCAGGTTTTGTCGTTTTGAAATATTCGTCCAAATAAGGCAGCAGGTTTTTGTCGATGGACAAACCGGTTTTCACGCCCAATTTGTTTAAAGTGTCGAGCATACCCAAATCGTAAACGGCGATACGTCCGGGATTTTGCGGCACTTTCGCGTCGCCGCGCGTCGTTTTGACGGTCAAATCTGCGCCTTCGGTTTGGGCTGCGGAAGCGGTTTGGGCGTTTTGGTTTGAAGCGGAATCTTTCGGCGAACACGCGCCCAAAGCAAGGGCGCAGCATACGGCTAAAGCAGTTAAACGTAACATGGGATAATTTCTCCGTTGTCGGGTTCGGGACAGGTAATATGGAGGAGTCGTCTGAAAATCCGCAAAGCGGATGCACGCATCAAACACCCATTCCAATCCTGCCATTGTCAAAAAAATTTGGGAAATGCCAGATTGAGAAATCTGATTGACAGGCAGGTCGTCTGAAAACCGACGCTGATTCAGACGACCTGCCCGTATTTTACCCGCTCTTTTTAGAAGCGGTAGTTAACGCCCAAGCGTACATCACGTCCGGTACCTGGTAGGGTATTGGTCCAGCGTTGACTGTGCGGATAGTAGAACTTGTTGAACACGTTGTTAACTGAAAGATTGATATTGAGCGTGTCTTTGCCCAATGGTTTCCAGTTGGCGAAGACATCGTTCACACCGAAACCTTGGCGTACAACGTTTTCCAGTTTGCCGTCGCGACCTTTTTGACCTGCCACCAATATCGAACCCACGGCTTTTTGAACATAGCGTCCGCGCCAGCCGATTTCCAGATTCGGATTTTGGAAGCGGTAGGCAAGGGAAGCCGTCCAAGTGCGGCCGGTTTGTGCGCCAAACTCGGGGTTCGCGCTTAACAATTTATCTTTGTGTGTATCGTAAAAACGCGGTTTGCTGTGGCTTACGCCGACTTTGGCAGTCAAGCCGCCGGTGCGGTAGGACGCGCCCAATTCGTAACCGTGGTTTTTGATGTAGCCGGCATTGACGGCTTCACGGATGGCGACAGAGTCGTGGCGGTTTTGCGGATTGGCAAGCGCGTCTTTGATGGTCTGCCAGAAGTAGCTGCCGTTTGCGGCAAACGTGCCGTCGTTGTAGTTGAAACCGATTTCGGTATTGCGCGCGCGTTCGGCTTTGGTGCCGTCGGCAATCGAGATGATGCCGCGCTTGCCGTGGGTTTGCAGCGCGTCATACAGGCGCGGGCTGCGGCTGGCGTAGTTGTGGCTTGCGCTGAAGCTCCAGTGTTCGTGCGGCTGCCAAATCACGCCGAAACTCGGGTTAAGGCTGCTGCTTGAAACGGTTTTGCCGTCATGGGTTTTCACCTTGAAGCGGTCGTAACGCAGTCCGCCGGTCAGGGTAAAGCCGTTAATTTCGTGAATGGCTTCGATATACGCGCCGGTATCGGTTTTGGTCGGGTTGGACAGTTTGTAGGAATGGACAAGATCCATAACTTTCTTGTCTTTCGCTTTTTCTTCATCGGTCTTATCTATTTCTTTTTTAGGATCTTTGGGGTCTGGTTTCTTACCGGAGATCTTAAATTCGTTGTTCAAAAACGCTTGCGGCTCGATTTCCTGATGGCGGTAGTTGATACCGTATTTCAACAGGGTTTGTTCGGCAAGGCGGCTGTCGAAGTTGAAGTTCGCACCACGAGTGGCGATTCGGGTATGGTTAGGGCCGACCACATTGCCTGCGTAACCGCTGCCGCTGTCATCGGCGGAATAGCGTTCGTTTTCCAACACATAGGCGTTGGCGTTCAGTTTTTCGACAAAGCCCAGGTTTTTACCCGTGTACTCCAAGTTGGTGTTGGATTGGGTAGTTTCACGGTATGAGGGTTTCTGCCTGTCTTTTGCAGGGTCGGACTCGAAGATTGTAAACTCTTCACGCACAGTACGGATGCCCCGGTGCTGGTCTTTCATGTGGCTCAACACGATGCGGTGGTCGCCGTCGCCGAAGGTTGTTCCGATTTTGGCCAGGTAGCTGCGTTTGTCCAGTGCGCTGTAAGGTACGGTTTTGCCGCCGTTGGGACTTTTGTAGCCTTTACCTGCTTCGTACTCTTTTTCATCGTTGCGGTTGTAAGAGAACAAACCGTCGAAGTTGCCCTCTTTTCCGAATACGCTTGCGCCGTAGTTTACGCCGTCATTAGAGGCATAGCCGCTGCTGAGGCGCACGCCCCAGTTTTTATCCAAGCCTTTGAGCAGGTCTTGGGCATCGACGGTTTTGGCGATGATCGCGCCGTTGGTTGCGCCGATACCGGCAGAGGCGGAACCCGCGCCTTTTTGTACGGAAACGACTTTAACCAAAGCGGGATCGACAATAAATCTGCCTTGGTGGTAAAGGATTTGGCTGTCGGAATAGGCGTTGTCCACCTTGATGTCGACAGAGTTCTGACCCATGCCGCGCAAGGTCATGTGTTGGGATGTGCCGTTACCGCCGCCGAAATCGATGGCAGGTTCTTCTTTTAACAATTCGCGCAAATCGGTTGCCGTGCTTTCGTCTTTTTGACGAAGAGTGACGATATTGGTTTTGATCTTGCTGCCTTGACGGTCACCTTTAACGGTAACGGTATCAAGCACAACATTGTCTTTGGCTTCATTTTCTGCGTGTGCAAAACCGGCTGCCAGTGTCAGTGACAGCAGGCTCAGTCGAAACAGGGGCGTATTCATTGAGAAATGTCCTTAATAAAATGACAGTAATAAAAAATAAAAGCAAATAAAGAGAAATTATCTTTAAAAGATGCAATTAAGAATAATCATCATTTATAATAATGCATTAAAAAGAAATAGTTGTAAAGAGTTGTGTTGAATTTGTAAAGGAAGTAGGTTGTTTTTAAATGAATTTTGCAGTTTGTGTATCAGGCCGTCTGAAAAATATGTGATCAGGCATTTTTGCGTATGAAAATATTTGGAAAGACTGCATAGAAATTTTTACTTTTTCCCTTGAATTTGTCGCAAACAACCCAAATCTACTCGCCATTACGGCAGGCTTTCTATAAGCGCGCCGCTATTTCCAAGCAAACCGTGTCTGTCATGTCCGACAGACAATTGTTTTCAATCTATTTATTTATCGGAGCATTAAGACATGACCATCCGCCCTTTACACGACCGCGTAGTCGTCAAACGCTTAGAAGCTGAAGAAAAAACCGCATCAGGCATCGTCTTGCCGGGCGCAGCCGCTGAAAAACCCGACATGGGCGAAGTAATCGCCGTGGGTGCGGGCAAAATCGGTAAAGACGGCGAACGCCGTCCGCTAGATGTCAAAGTCGGTGACAAAGTGATTTTCGGCAAATACAGCGGTCAAACCGTAAAAGCCGACGGCGAAGAGCTGTTGGTAATGCGTGAAGAAGATATCTTCGGCATCGTGGAATAAGTTTCAGGCAGCCTGCACGCTCGTTTCGCAATTAAATCAGGAGTTCCCGACATGGAAAAAATTACGCTTTATACCAACCCCAATTCGCGCGGCCGGATTATCCGCTGGCTGCTGGAAGAATGCGGTGCGGATTATGAAGTCGTCCCCGTGCCTTACGGCGAAAACGGCACCAAATCCGCCGACTTTCTCGCCATCAATCCCATGGGCAAACTGCCTGCGGTGAAATATGGCGACACGGTGATCACCGAAACCGCTGCGCTGATAACTTTTCTGGCGGAACTCTTCCCAGAGAAAAACCTGATTCCCGCCGTCGGCACCGCAGAACGCGGCGAGTTTTACCGCTGGCTGATGTTCGCCATGCACGCCGAATACGCCTTTATGGACAAGTGGCACGGCATTCCTGAAACACCGGAACGCAAACGCAGCATCGGCTACGGCAGCTTTGACGAAGTCGTCGCCACGCTGACTAAGTTTCTGCACGGCAAAGAATACGCGCTGGGCAACCGTTTCACTGCACTGGACGTGTATTTGAGCGGCCTGATTGCTTGGGGCATTATGCGGGCGCAGGTGCTGGATATGGACAGCGAATTGGGCGCGTTTATGAAACGCCATACGGAGCATCCCGCCTTTGCCAAATCGCAAGCGCTGGATGCGGAACTCGCGAAACAGATGGGCTTGGAATAAAAGTAGCCTGCACTGTTCAGGCAGCCTGAAAATATCTGATTTTTTGTAAATATTTATTTTTCATTTCATTAAGGAAACCAATCATGGCAGCAAAAGACGTACAATTCGGCAATGAAGTTCGCCAAAAAATGGTAAACGGCGTCAATGTATTGGCAAACGCCGTACGCGTAACTTTGGGCCCTAAAGGCCGCAACGTGGTACTTGACCGCGCTTTCGGCGGCCCGCACATCACTAAAGACGGTGTGTCTGTTGCAAAAGAAATCGAATTGAAAGACAAGTTTGAAAACATGGGCGCGCAGATGGTGAAAGAAGTGGCGTCTAAAACCAACGACGTAGCGGGCGACGGTACCACTACTGCAACCGTATTGGCGCAATCCATCGTTGCCGAAGGCATGAAATACGTTACCGCCGGCATGAACCCGACCGACCTGAAACGCGGTATCGACAAAGCCGTTGCCGCTTTGGTTGACGAGCTGAAAAACATCGCCAAACCTTGCGACACTTCTAAAGAAATCGCCCAAGTCGGCTCTATTTCCGCCAACTCTGACGAACAAGTCGGCGCGATTATCGCCGAAGCGATGGAAAAAGTCGGCAAAGAAGGCGTGATTACCGTTGAAGATGGCAAATCTTTGGAAAACGAGCTGGACGTGGTTGAAGGTATGCAGTTCGACCGCGGCTACCTGTCTCCTTACTTCATCAACGACGCTGAAAAACAAATTGCTGCTTTGGACAATCCGTTTGTTTTGCTGTTCGACAAAAAAATCAGCAACATCCGCGACTTGTTGCCTGTTTTGGAACAAGTGGCCAAAGCCAGCCGTCCGCTGCTGATTATCGCTGAAGACGTAGAAGGCGAAGCCTTGGCAACTTTGGTGGTGAACAACATCCGCGGTATTCTGAAAACCGTTGCCGTGAAAGCCCCTGGCTTCGGCGACCGCCGCAAAGCCATGTTGCAAGACATCGCCATCCTGACCGGTGGCGTGGTGATTTCCGAAGAAGTCGGCCTGTCTCTGGAAAAAGCGACTTTGGACGACTTGGGTCAAGCCAAACGCATCGAAATCGGTAAAGAAAACACCACCATCATCGACGGCTTCGGCGACGCAGCCCAAATCGAAGCGCGTGTTGCCGAAATCCGCCAACAAATCGAAACCGCAACCAGCGAATACGACAAAGAAAAACTGCAAGAGCGCGTTGCCAAACTGGCAGGTGGTGTGGCAGTGATCAAAGTCGGTGCCGCTACCGAAGTCGAAATGAAAGAGAAAAAAGACCGCGTGGAAGACGCGCTGCACGCTACTCGCGCAGCCGTTGAAGAAGGCGTGGTTGCAGGCGGCGGCGTAGCCCTGTTGCGCGCCCGTGCCGCTTTGGAAAACCTGCACACCGGCAATGCCGACCAAGACGCAGGCGTACAAATCGTCTTGCGTGCCGTTGAGTCTCCGCTGCGCCAAATCGTTGCCAACGCAGGCGGCGAGCCTAGCGTGGTCGTGAACAAAGTGTTGGAAGGTAAAGGCAACTACGGTTACAACGCAGGTTCCGGCGAATACGGCGATATGATTGAAATGGGTGTACTCGACCCTGCCAAAGTAACCCGTTCTGCACTGCAACACGCCGCATCTATCGCCGGCCTGATGTTGACCACAGACTGCATGATCGCTGAAATCCCTGAAGAAAAACCTGCTATGCCTGATATGGGCGGCATGGGTGGTATGGGCGGCATGATGTAAGGCCGTCTGAAACCTTCAGACAAAAAGCAAAACCGCACGGCAAGCAGCCGTGCGGTTTTTTATTTGCCAGTAAGAAGCGTGAGATGGTGAGGGGTACGCCATGATTTACAGAGAAATAAGGGCAGCCAGTTCCATTGAATCAGAAGCCATCAAATAAACTTCATCATTAAAAAAGGCCATCTGAAACTTTATTTTGCGTTTCAGACGGCCTGCTTAATGATCTAAACCGTTACTTTTTGTTTGAACGGCTGTATCGGACAGCTTGAGACAAGATTTCTTCAATTTCTATCCACATAATGCTTCCTTACAGTAAACCAGGTTGACCTAAAGCCGGGTCGTTAGCTCGTGCCGCTTGAGCATCTTCGACAGTCAGTCCAAGGGCTTTGGCTACGCCTTCGCCGTATGCCGGATCGCAACGGTAGCAGTTGCGGATATGGCGGTATTTGATGAAGTCAGGCGCATCGCCCATGGCTGCGGCGGTATTGCCGAACAAAGCCTGTTTCTGCGCGTCGTTCATCAAGTTAAACAAGGCGCGCGGTTGGCTGAAATAGTCGTCATCGTCTTGGCGGTAGTCCCAGTACGCCGCGTCGCCGTTGATTTTCAAAGGCGGTTCGGCGAAGTCGGGCTGTTGCTGCCATTGGCCGAAGCTGTTGGGTTCGTAGTGCGGCAGGCTGCCGTAGTTGCCGTCGGCGCGGCCTTGTCCGTCGCGCTGGTTGCTGTGGACGGGACAACGCGGGCGGTTGACGGGGATTTGGTACAAGTTTACCCCCAGGCGGTAGCGTTGCGCGTCGGCGTAATTGAACAAACGGGCTTGCAGCATTTTGTCGGGGCTGGCGCCGATACCGGGCACAAGGTTGCTCGGTGCGAAGGCGGATTGTTCCACATCGGCGAAGAAGTTTTCGGGATTGCGGTTCAACTCGAATTCGCCCACTTCAATCAGCGGATAGTCTTTTTTCGGCCAAACTTTGGTCAGGTCGAAAGGATGATAAGGGACTTTTTCCGCATCGGCTTCAGGCATGACTTGGATGTACATCGTCCATTTCGGAAACTCACCGCTTTCGATGGCTTCGTACAGGTCGCGCTGATGGCTTTCGCGGTCGTCTCCGATGATTTTCGCGGCTTCTTCGTTGGTCAGGTTTTTAATGCCTTGCTGGGTGTGGAAATGGAATTTCACCCAGAAACGCTCGCCCGCTTCGTTCCAGAAGCTGTATGTATGCGAACCGAAGCCGTGCATATGGCGGTAGCTGGCGGGGATGCCGCGGTCGCTCATGACGATGGTAACTTGGTGCAGGGCTTCGGGCAGCAGCGTCCAGAAGTCCCAGTTGTTTGTGGCGGAGCGCATATTGGTGCGCGGGTCGCGTTTGACCGCCTTGTTCAGGTCGGGGAATTTGCGCGGGTCGCGCAGGAAGAACACGGGCGTGTTGTTGCCGACCATATCCCAGTTGCCTTCTTCGGTATAGAACTTCAACGCAAAGCCGCGGATGTCGCGTTCCGCATCGGCTGCGCCGCGCTCGCCCGCCACGGTGGTGAAACGGGCGAACATCTCGGTTTTCTTGCCGACTTCGCTGAAGATTTTGGCGCGGGTGTATTTTGTGATGTCGTGTGTCACGGTGAACGTACCGAACGCGCCCGAACCTTTGGCGTGCATACGGCGTTCGGGGATGACTTCGCGCACGAAGTCGGCAAGTTTTTCATTCAGCCATAAATCTTGCGCCAGCAACGGACCGCGCGGGCCGGCGGTCAGGCTGTTTTGGTTGTCGGCAACGGGTGCGCCGTTATTCATGGTCAGATGGGTTACGGGGCATTTGGAGATGGACATAGTTATTTCCTTTGTGAAGTTTTCATAGGTTGATGAGACGGTTTGCCGGACGGGATGCTTATATCCAAGCAACTAATAAAAATTTAATATCGATATTTATATTTCATTTGTATTAAGCTATGAACAAAACTATACAGAAAGATTTTAACTATTGGAACTATGAAATCGATTTAGAATTAATATTAATAATCAGGAACCAAATTCTATTAGTTTTTATTAATAATTAAGCTGTAAAAAAGGCCGTCTGAAACTTTATTTTGTGTTTCAGACGGCCTTATTTTTAGTTAAAACAAAGGATTATTTATCCAGTTTGGCTTTGCGTTCTTCCAACCAATGTTCCAAATAGTGGATGCTGACGCCGCCTTTTTGGAAGCCTGGGTCACTGAACAAATCGCGGTGCAGCGGTGTATTGGTTTTGATGCCGGTAATCGCCAGCTCGGCAAGGGCTACGCGCATTTTCGCCATGGCTTGGTCGCGGTCTTTACCGACAACGCAGATTTTGCCGATCAGGCTGTCGTAGTAAGGAGGGATGCGATAGCCTTGGTAGATGTGGCTGTCGACGCGGATGCCGAAGCCGCCGGGCAGGTGGCAGCTTTCAATCAGGCCCGGGCTTGGAATGAAGTTGTACGGGTCTTCGGCATTGATACGGCACTCAAACGCGTGGCCTTCGACTTGAATGTCTTCCTGTTTGTATTGCAAAGGCAGACCGGATGCTATGCGTAATTGCTCTTGGACGATGTCCACGCCGGTGATGAGCTCGGTAACCGGATGCTCAACCTGAACGCGTGTGTTCATCTCGATAAAGAAGAATTCGCCGTCTTCGTACAGGAATTCAAACGTACCTGCGCCGCGATAGCCGATGCGTTTGCAAGCGTCGGCACAGGCTTTGCCGATTTTGGCGCGTTCTTCTTCAGTGATGAACGGAGCAGGAGCTTCTTCGATGACTTTTTGGTGGCGGCGCTGCATGGAGCAGTCGCGCTCGGCGAGGTAGATGGCGTTGCCGTGTTCGTCGGCAATCACTTGGATTTCGACGTGGCGCGGACGCTGCAGATAGCGCTCCATATAAACCATCGGGTTGCCGAATGCCGCGCCTGCTTCGGCTTTGGTCATTTCGACAGACTGGAGGAGGTCTTCTTTTTTCTCGACGACGCGCATACCGCGACCGCCACCGCCGCCGGAGGCTTTGATAATGACGGGATAACCGACTTTATCGGCGATTTTGAGGATTTCTTCGCCATCGTCCGGCAATGCGCCTTCAGAGCCGGGAACGCAAGGCACGCCGGCTTCGATCATGGCATGTTTGGCGGATACTTTGTCGCCCATCAGACGGATGGTATCGGCTTTCGGGCCGATGAAGACAAAGCCGGATTGTTCGACTTGTTCGGCAAAGTTGGCGTTTTCGGCGAGGAAGCCGTAGCCCGGGTGGATGCCGTCGGCTTCGGTCACTTCGGCAGCAGCAATAATGGCGGGAATGTTGAGGTAGCTTTGTGCGGATGCGGCAGGGCCGATGCACACGGATTCGTCAGCGAGTTTGACGTGCAGGCTGTCTTTGTCGGCTTCGGAATGGACAGCGACGGTGGCGATGCCCATTTCACGGCAGGCACGCAGGGCGCGCAGGGCGATTTCGCCCCGGTTGGCGATCAATACTTTTTTCAGCATGATAATCTTTCCGGATGGTTCAGACGGCCTCAGCGGCCGCCTAATGCGTTGCGGATTTTTTGGTCGGTTTTGTATTGGCTCAAGGCGTAAACCGACCACATGGCTGCCGGTATCCAACCGATCAGCGTACATTGCAGAATCAGACAGATGATGCCTGCAATCGGACGGCCAATGGTGAAAAACTGCAACCAAGGCAAGAAAATAGCCAAAATCAGACGCATGGTTTGTCCTTAATGAACAGAAAAAGGAATTTCAGACGGCCTTAAAGATAAAGGCCGTCTGAAAAAACGGATTATTCAATGATGAAGAGCGGCTCGCCGTATTCGACCGGAGTACCGTTTTCAACCAGAATTTCTTTAACGACACCGGATTTCTCGGCTTCGATTTCATTCATCAGCTTCATGGCTTCGATGATGCACAAAGTATCGCCGGCTTTTACTTGTTTACCTACTTCAACGAAAGCGGCGGCGTTCGGGCCGGGGGCGCGGTAGAACGTACCAACCATAGGCGATTTTTGCGCGTTGGACAAATCGCGAGCGGCAGGGGTGGCGGCTGGAGCGGCTGCCGTCGGAGCAGCAGGGGCGACGGCAACCGGAGCGGCTGCGGCAGGTGCCGGAGCAGCATAAATAGGAGCTGCGGCGGCAGTGGTACGCGTAATGCGGACTTTTTCTTCGCCTTCGGTAACTTCAATTTCTGCAATGCCTGATTCTTCGACCAAATCAATCAGTTTTTTTAATTTACGCAAATCCATTGCTTTTCCTTCTTTAGCGCGGCATAAAGTGCATATTGGGTATGCGCCGCTGTGGTTTTAGATGATTTCCTGAGACGTCGGAAGGCAGGTTTGCCATCCGGCGTTTAAATAATGTCGGAACAGGGCGGAGCCTGAGAAATGAATCTGGTTATTTTCCCGAACTTGTCGGTAAATGTCCAGTAAAAGATAGAAAAAAGGCGCTTTTCGGCGAAAAAAGAAAGGAACGCTGATTTTCGTTAAAAGGTGATTTTCCCAAGAGCGTTTATTCTAATTTATTGGTTTTTCGACAAAACATGCCGTCTGAAAACCAACTTTGCGCGTATAATGGCGCCTGTTTTTTTAAGTATGCACGACAATGGATATTTCCGATTTTGATTTTGAATTGCCTGAAAAACTGATTGCCCAGCATCCTCCGGAAGTGCGCGGCAGCAGCAGGCTTTTGGTTGCCTTGCCTACATTGCCGATTGAAGACAAACATTTCGGCGATTTACCCGATTATGTCGCACCGGGCGATGTGCTGGTGTTTAACAATACCAAAGTGATGAAGGCGCGCCTGTTCGGCCAAAAAGCCAGTGGCGGCAAAATCGAAGCCCTGATTGAACGGGTATTGGACGCGCATACCGCATTGGCGCATATCCGTTCGTCCAAATCGCCGAAACCGGGTACGGAATTGATTTTTGAAGGCGATATCCGCGCCGTCATGATGGAGCGTGCGGAAGAATTGTTTTGCCTGAAATTTGAAGGCGAGCAAACCGTTTATGAACTTTTGGAGCAAAACGGCCATTTGCCCTTGCCGCCTTATATCGAACGCGCGGCCGATGATGAAGACGACAGCCGCTATCAGACCGTGTACGCCAAGTATCAAGGCGCAGTGGCCGCGCCGACGGCGGGTTTGCACTTTACCGATGAGTTGTTGGGCCGTCTGAAAGCCAAAGGCGTAGAAACCGTGGAAGTAACCCTGCACGTCGGCGCCGGCACATTCCAACCCGTGCGCGTCGATAAAATTGAAGAGCACAAAATGCACAGTGAGTGGTTTGACGTACCGGCCGAGACCGTTGCCGCCGTTGAAGCCGCCAAAGCGCGCGGCAATAAAGTGTGGGCAGTGGGCACAACCTCCATGCGCGCCTTGGAATCCGCCGCACGCGAGACAGGCCGTCTGAAAGCCGGACGCGGCGATACCGATATTTTCATTACGCCGGGCTACCGCTTCAATGTTGCCGACCGATTGATTACCAACTTCCACCTGCCCAAATCAACCTTGTTGATGCTCGTCAGCGCGTTTTCGGGCATGGAGCATATCCGCAGCGTTTACCGCCATGCGGTGGAGCAGGAATACCGCTTTTTCAGCTATGGCGATGCGATGATTTTGGGGAAAGCGGAATAAATCGGAAGCAGATTGGAGCGTTTTAAACTGGTTATTTGGGTTGTCCCGAATCTGAATCAGTTGGAACGCTCTATTAAAATATGCGAATTAAAATAAATGATTAAAGCAAACGTGCGAAGTGGTTGGAATTTGAGTTATAAGAAATAAAATAAAAAACAAAAAGGCCGTCTGAAAATCGTTTTTCAGACGGCCTTTTATATCCCCATGCTTAGGCGTCGATGTTTTGTGCCAGCAGGGCGTTGTTTTCAATGAAGGCGCGGCGCGGTTCGACTTCGTCGCCCATCAGGGTGACGAACACTTCGTCGGCGGCGATGGCGTCTTCGATGCGGACTTTCAGGAGACGGCGGACGGTAGGATCCATCGTGGTTTCCCAAAGTTGTTCCGGGTTCATCTCGCCCAAGCCTTTGTATCGTTGGATGGACATGCCTTTTTGGGCAACGCTCATCAAGATGTCCAAAGCGCCTTCAAAGCTGTCGATGTCGTATTCGTTGTCGCCTTTGTAGAGCTTCGCCCCTTTGCCGACCATGCCTTTAAGTGCGGCGGCGGTTTGGGTAAGGGTTTGGTAGGCTTTGCTGTTGAGGAACTTAGGCTCAAGGTAGCTCACCATCACATTGCCGTGCAGCTTGCGTGTGATTTTTATGAACTGGTGTCCTTCGTGACCTTCAATACGTTCGAGCGCGACTTCTTTTTCGTCCAAGAGACCGCTCAATTCGGCAACGGCGCGGTCTGCGCTTTCTGCTGTGCTGAGATCGACCGGCGAAGCATGCAGCATGGCATGCAGGACGAGTTCGTCAATGATGCGGCTTTCTTGCTCGATGACGGTTTTGGCCAACAGGAATTGTTTGGCGGTATTGGCAAGCTCTTCGCCTTCGATGGTGCGGCCGTCTGAAACGATTTTGGCTTTTTCCAAGGCCAAACCGAGCAGCCATTGGTCTTTTTCCAATTCGTCTTTGAGATAGCGCTCTTGTTTGCCGTATTTGGCTTTGTACAAAGGCGGCTGGGCGATGTAGATGTAGCCGCGTTCGACCAGCTCGGGCATTTGGCGGTAGAAGAAGGTCAGGAGCAGGGTGCGGATGTGCGCGCCGTCCACGTCGGCATCGGTCATGATGATGATGCGGTGGTAGCGCAGTTTTTCGGCGTTGAATTCTTCTTTGCCGATGCCTGCGCCTAGAGCGGTAATCAGCGTGGCGACTTCTTGGCTGGCCAGCATTTTTTCAAAACGTGCTTTTTCGACGTTCAAAATTTTACCTTTAAGCGGCAAAATCGCTTGGAATTTGCGGTCGCGGCCTTGCATGGCGGAACCGCCTGCGGAGTCGCCCTCGACGAGGTAGAGTTCGGACAGGGCAGGGTCTTTTTCTTGGCAGTCGGCAAGTTTGCCCGGCAGGCCCAAACCGTCCATCACACCTTTGCGGCGGGTAATTTCGCGTGCTTTGCGGGCGGCTTCGCGCGCGCGCGCGGCATCGACGATTTTGCTGGTGATGATTTTGGCTTCGGTCGGGTTTTCTTCAAGGAAGTCGGTCAGGGCTTGGTTGATGACTTCGTTGACGACGGGGCCGATTTCGCTGGAAACCAGTTTGTCTTTGGTTTGGGACGAGAATTTCGGATCGGGCAGTTTGACGGACAACACGCAGGTTAAACCTTCACGCATATCGTCGCCGGCGGTTTCTACTTTGGCTTTTTTAGCCACTTCGTTGGCTTCGATATAGTTGTTGATGGTGCGGGTCATCACTTGGCGCAGCGCGGTCAGATGGGTGCCGCCGTCGCGTTGCGGAATGTTGTTGGTGAAACATTGCACGCTTTCTTGGTAGCTGTCGTTCCATTGCATCGCGCATTCGACGCTCATGCCGTCTTTTTCGCCGAACGCGTAGAAGATTTTTTCGTGCAACGGCGTTTTTTTGCGGTTCATGTATTGCACGAAGCCGGCCACGCCGCCGGAAAGGGCGAAGCTTTCGTGTTTACCGTCACGTTCGTCAATCAATTCTATGTCCACGCCGTTGTTCAGGAAGGAAAGTTCGCGGATACGCTTGGCGAGGATGTCGAAGCTGTATTCGACGTTGCCGAAGGTTTCCGCGCTGGCGAGGAAACGCACGGTCGTGCCTTTTTTGTCGGAATCGCCGACCACTCGCAACGGCTCTTCGGTTTCGCCGCGCACGAAGCGGACGAAGTGTTCTTTGCCGTCGCGGTAGATGGTCAGCGTGACCCAGTCGGACAGCGCGTTGACGACGGACACGCCTACACCGTGCAGGCCACCGGAGATTTTGTAGCTGTTGTTGTCAAACTTACCGCCCGCGTGCAATACGGTCATGATGACTTCGGCGGCGGAGCGGCCTTCTTTCGGGTGGATGCCGGTCGGCATGCCGCGGCCGTTGTCGGCCACGCTGACGGAATTGTCGGCATGGATGGTTACGGTGATTTTGTCGCAATGTCCGGCGAGCGCTTCGTCAATGGCGTTGTCGAGCACCTCGAACACCATGTGGTGCAGGCCGCTGCCGTCCTGCGTGTCGCCGATATACATACCGGGGCGTTTGCGTACCGCTTCCAAGCCTTCCAGCACTTGTATGCTGTCGGCGCCGTATTCTTCGTGTTTTTGGTCAGTCATGGTCTTTTCTTGCTGAATTTCAAGGAATTTTTCCGTGCGCGCAATGAAATGTCAAACGGGCGCGGCGGATGTGTTCCGAAAGGTCAAAATAATAGGCAATTATACCTGATTTTGCTGGAATATTCAGCGTTTTAAGTGCAAAAAGGCCGTCTGAAAGATGAAATTTCAGACGGCCTTTGTATCGGAAAACAGGTTTAGCGTTTGACGCCGCTCAATCGCGCCCAGCCTTCTTCGATTTCGGCAGGCTCGATGTTGAACCATTGGCTGTAAATGCCGCTGAGTTCTTCGACTTGTTCGTCCAAAAGGCCGGACAAGACAATGCGGCCGCCTTGTTTGGTACGCGCGGCAAGCATTTCGCCGAGCATACGCAGCGGGTTGGCCAGAATGTTGGCGACAACGACATCAAATTGACCTTGCGGCAGGCCGTCCGGCAGGTAGAACTGCGCGTCGACGTTGTTTTGCGCGGCATTGTCTTTGCTGGCGCGGATGGCTTGTTCGTCAATATCTACGCCGATGGCGGAGCCTGCGCCGAGTTTGAGGGCGGCAATGGCCAAAATGCCCGAGCCGCAGCCGTAGTCCAATACGCTTTCGCCGCCTTTGAGCTGCGTGTCCAGCCATTTGAGGCAGAGGTGGGTGGTCGGATGGCTGCCTGTGCCGAAGGCAAGGCCCGGGTCGAGTTGCAGGTTGACGGCGTTGCTGTCGGGCGCTTCGTGCCAAGACGGGGTAATCCACAGGCGGTCGGAAATTTGAATCGGGTCGAATTGCGCTTGGGTCAGGCGTACCCAGTCTTGATCTTCAAGGATTTCGCCGGTGTATTTCAAATCGTTCAAACCGCATTCCTGCGCGGCGGCTTCGATAATGGAAGCGGCGTCGTCGCTTTCGCCAAAAAGGGCGATGACTTTACTTTGTTGCCAGATTTGCTCGGTCGGCATGCCCGGCTCGCCGAAAATGGCCTGCTCGTTTTCTGTACCGGCGTAGGCATCTTCAATGGCGGCGGACAACGCGCCGTGTTCCATCAGCGCATCGGCAAGGCGTTCGGCGATGGCATCGTTGACGTTGATGGTGATTTGTTGATAGGACATGGTGGGGCTTTCTTTTTAATAAGGCCGTCTGAAAATCGACGTTGTGCTTTCAGACGGCCTTGTAAGGTATGAAACCTGATGATGCGGGTTTATCGGTTTTTCAAATCCAGTACGTCTTGCATATCGTACAGGCCTTTTTTGCCGTTTGCCCAAACTGCGGCGCGTACGGCACCGGCGGCAAAGGTCATGCGGCTGCTGGCCTTGTGGGTGATTTCTACGCGCTCGCCGTCGGTGGCGAAGAGGGCGGTGTGGTCGCCGACGATGTCACCTGCGCGGACGGTGGCAAAACCGATGGTGGACGGATCGCGCGGGCCGGTGTGGCCTTCGCGGCCGTAAACGGCGCATTCTTTGAGGTCGCGGCCGAGGGCGTCGGCAATGACTTCACCCATGCGTAACGCGGTGCCGCTTGGGGCATCGACTTTGTGGCGGTGGTGGCCTTCGATGATTTCGATGTCGTAGCCTTCGTTTAACACGCGGGCGACGGTGTCGAGGATATGGAAGGTCAGGTTGACGCCGACGCTGAAGTTGGCTGCGAAGACGACGCCTGTTTTTTCGCCTGCGGCTTGGATGGCGGCTTTGCCTGCGTCGTCAAAACCGGTGGTGCCGATGATGATGTTGACGCCTTTTTCCACGCATTTTTGCAGGTGTTTCAGGGTTGGCTCGGGACGGGTAAAGTCGATGAGGACATCGCTTTGAGCCAGTACGGCATCCACGTCGTCTGAAATGGCGACGCCGGTTTTGAGGCCGGAGGCGAAGCCTGCATCCAAACCCAATACTTCCGAACCGGAATGCTCGAGTGCGCCGGAGAGGACGGCATCGGGATGGTTGTTGACCGCTTCAACCAAAACGCGACCCATGCGGCCGTTGACGCCGGCAATGGCGATTTTCAATGCGCTCATGGGACTTCCTTATTTCGCGTTGGTTTCGGTGGTCGGAACGACGTTTTGTCCGGCTTGAACGGCTTCGATGGATTTTTGAATGGCATCGCCTTCGGCGCGTGCGAGGACATCGTTTTCAAAGTACAGGGTCAGGTTGCTTTGTTCTTTGATGATGCCGTTGCGGCTGGTGTTGAAAGTGTAATCCCAGCGGTCGGCATGGAAGGCGTCGCGCAGGAGCGGCGTACCGAGCAGCAGTTGGACTTGGTCGCGGGTCATACCTTGGCGCAGGGAAACCACGGCGCGGGGATTGAGCTCGTTACCTTGAATGATTTTGAGTTTGTAGGATGGAAAGTTGGATACGCGCTCGGCACTGCATGAGGCCAGACCTAAAATAGCGGCGATGGCAAGGCATAAGGCTTTATTCACGGGCTTACCTTTCTGTGTCATTTCGGGAAAGATGTTTATCATCGCTTGAATATTTTTAAAAAGCAAACGATAATCATCTTCTTAATTTTTCTTTTCGCCGATTTTCAATTGCAAGACCGGCGGCAGATTGCCGCCCTTTAACGGCCCAATAGTGGGCAAACGGGCGGAAAGTGCGTATTATAACGGTTATTACCTTACAGGGATATTGAATATTATGGAAAAATTCAGCAACATTGCGCAATTGAAAGACAGCGGTTTGAAAGTTACAGGTCCACGTTTGAAAATTTTGGACTTGTTCGAGACTCATGCCGAGGAGCATTTGAGTGCGGAAGATGTGTACCGTATCCTGTTGGAAGAGGGTGTGGAAATCGGCGTGGCGACGATTTACCGTGTGCTGACTCAGTTTGAACAGGCCGGCATTTTGCAACGCCACCATTTTGAAACCGGTAAAGCGGTTTACGAATTGGACAAAGGCGATCACCACGACCACATCGTCTGCGTGAAATGCGGCGAAGTAACCGAATTCCACAATCCGGAAATCGAAGCGCTGCAAGACAAAATTGCCGAAGAAAACGGCTACCGCATCGTCGATCACGCGCTGTATATGTACGGCGTATGCGGCGATTGCCAAACCAAAACCAAACGTTAAGCAGTTTGTATGTTGATTTTTCAGACGGCCTTGGGCGTTTTCAGCCTGAGGCCGTCTGAAACTTTATGGGCTTTACGATGAAGATTCCTTTTCTTGCGCCACGAGATTATCGTTTCCCCGACCCGTCTTACGCATTAGATGAATGCGACGGCTTGGTCGGCGTCAGCGGCGATTTGGATACGGGGCGGCTGTTGTCGGCGTATGGGCAGGGGATTTTTCCATGGTTTAGCCGCGAGGGTTGGTTTTTCTGGTATGCGGTTGCGCCGCGAGCCGTGATTGTGCCGGAAAACCTACATATCGGCCGCTCTTTGGCAAAAACCTTGCGCCACAAGCCGTATCGGGTAACGGTCAACCGCTGTTTTGAAAAAGTGATTGCCCATTGCGCCAATGTACCGCGCCCGGAACAGGACGGAACGTGGATAGAACCTGCGTTTCAGACGGCCTATTTGAAGCTGCACCATCAGGGGCATGCACATTCGTTTGAATGTTGGTTGCCGGACGAACAAGGCGAAATGCAGTTGGCAGGCGGGTTTTACGGCGTGCAAATCGGCTGCGTATTTTATGGCGAATCGATGTTTGCCTTGCGTCCCGATGCGTCAAAGATTGCGTTTGCCCGCGCCGTCCCGTTTCTGGCGGATTTGGGCGTTGCACTGATAGACTGTCAGCAGGATACCGAACATATGCGCCGTTTCGGTTCGCAGTTGATGGATTTTGCCGACTTTCAGACGGCCTTGCAGGATTTGAACGCGAAACCGTTAAAGCGGAATATCGAATGCCGCGTGGTGGCTGAAAATCTTCTGCAAAAGATTGGCGGCGAAGATTGATTTATCGGCACGGCGTGTCGTCAGAATCGACAGTCTGCATATTGTGATTGGGAAACCGGTTGGAAAATAAATACGATTCAACTCTCTTGAACAGGCCGTCTGAAAATCTTGGCTTAACCAAAATCCGGCCGTGTAACGCTCGGCGCTAATCATGTTAATAGCTGACGAAATCGCTTTTACATGGCAAAATAACGAGTTAAATATTTGTAATAGGGTGGCCTGAATAGGTTTCAGACGGCCCTAATCTCTTGAAGGAATCAACATGTCTTTGCAAAACATCATTGAAACGGCTTTTGAAAATCGTGCCGAAATCAATCCGAATACCGTTACCCCGGAAGTGCGTGAAGCGGTTTTGGAAACCATCCGCCAACTCGACTCTGGCAAACTGCGCGTTGCCGAGCGTTTGGGTGTGGGCGAATGGAAAGTCAACGAATGGGCGAAAAAAGCCGTATTGCTGTCTTTCCGCATTCAGGACAATGAAATCCTCAACGACGGTGTGAACAAATACTTCGACAAAGTGCCGACTAAATTTGCCGATTGGTCTGAAGACGAATTCCGCAGCGCAGGTTTCCGCGCAGTTCCGGGTGCCGTTGCCCGCCGCGGCAGTTTTGTGGCGAAAAATGTCGTGTTGATGCCTTCTTATGTCAATATCGGCGCATACGTTGACGAAGGTGCGATGGTCGATACTTGGGCGACTGTCGGCTCTTGCGCGCAAATCGGTAAAAACGTGCACTTGAGCGGCGGCGTCGGCATCGGCGGCGTACTCGAGCCTCTGCAAGCCAGCCCGACCATTATTGAAGACAACTGCTTTATTGGTGCGCGTTCTGAAATCGTTGAGGGCGTGATTGTCGAAGAAGGCAGCGTGATTTCTATGGGCGTGTTCATCGGTCAATCCACTAAAATCTTTGACCGTACTACCGGCGAAATCTATCAAGGTCGCGTACCGGCTGGTTCGGTTGTCGTATCCGGCAGCATGCCTTCCAAAGACGGCAGCCACAGCCTCTACTGCGCGGTTATCGTCAAACGCGTGGACGCGCAAACCCGTGCGAAAACCAGCGTGAACGAATTGTTGCGCGGTATCTAATCGGATAACGATGACGCCGACCCGAGGGTGGGGGCAAAGTCTGCTTTACGGTCGGGTTTGAACACAAAACAGGCAGAATGTTCTGCCTGTTTTTTATGGCTTAAAGGCCGTCTGAAACGATTTCAGACGGCCTTTTGTTTTTGATGATGGGTTGTTTAAAGATAATTGAAGGAAACGAAAATCCTTGCCTGAAATTACGCTTTCGGCCAGTCGGCGCAATAGTATTGCCAATAGACTTCGATAAAAGGAATCTCGCCGTAATCGCACAACCACGGTTTGGCGCGTGTGGTGTAGTGGATAACGGGCGGGACGGTGTCGGGTTTGGGGAATACTTCGCTGAGGTTTCGTTTTTGGAAATATTCGACTGCGCCGGTTTGGAAGTTCCAAGATTCTTCTAATTGCAGCCAGTTTTTTTGAAATACGGTGTTTAGAAAGCATTGGTTGCCATAGGGTACGGCTTCGTTGAGGCAGGCAGCGGTTTTCAGCAGTTGCGCCGCGATATTGTGTTCCCGCCATTGCACCAAGTCGGCCAACAGCATGCCTGAATTGAAATAGGGCGTGGTGTGCAGGCCGGTCGGGTGATTCCATTCGGTACGGGCAAAAAGGAGTCTTGTGCCGCCGCAACGGGATAGCCACGCATATCGAGGTTGAACAAATCATGCAGGGATTGGGTAACCACCATATCGCTGTCGAGATACAGGGCGCGGTCGACAGGCAGGTGCTGCATCATCAGGCGGAAAAATGCGGCATCCGAAATATGGGGTAGGCGGCGATATTGGCTGAAGTCCATCTCGATTTTGACATCATTCAGACGGCCGCCGCTGGCTGCGAGCTTTTGGTTGGTATAGTCGATCCATTCCCGTCTGAAGGTATTGTGCATGAGGTAGAAATTGACATTTTTGTTGTGGGTACAGATGGATTTCATCAGGGTATGAACCTGCTCGGCATAGCCGGTATCGGCGGCAAGGACGATGGTGATGTTGCTCATTGCTTAAATTCCCTTTATTTGCAATGTCTTAAATTTTATTAGTTATCTTCTTGGTCTTGTGCGGTCGGTAAAGCGGCGTGGTCTTCGTTTTCCGATACGGCTTTTTCTACTAAATCCCGTTGCAGCTGTTTGCCGGCTTTGATGCCTAATTTGCGCAGTTTTTCGGTGCTGCTGATGAGGTTGCCCCTGCCGGAAACCAAGCGGCCATAGGCCGTCTGAAACTGGGATTGTGCCTGACCAAGCGCTTTATTGATGCCGTCCATGCTTTCGACAAAGCCGACAAATTTGTCATAGAGTTTGCTGCCTGCCTCGGCAATGGCCAGCGCGTTTTGGTTTTGCTGCTCGTTGCGCCAGATGTTGGCAACGGTGCGCAGGGTGGCGAGCAGAGTGCTGGGGCCGGTCAGCATGATGCGTTTGTCGAAACACTCTTGGAAGAGGTTTGGATCGTGTTGCAGGGCGAGGAGGTAGGCCGGTTCAACAGGGACGAACATAAAGACGAAGTCCAACGTTTTGACGCCCTCAAGGTCGGTATAATCTTTCGCGGCCAAGCTTTTGATGTGGGCGCGGATACTGGCGACGTGGTTGGCAAGCTCGCGTTCTGCTTCTGCGCCGGTGCTTTGCGTATAGCGGACGTAGGCGGTCAGCGATACTTTGGAGTCGATGACGATTTGTTTATTGTCGGGCAGATTGATGAGGACGTCGGGCTGGAGGCGGCGTTGGGTGCCGTCTGCTTCGTGGCGGACGCTGGAAGCTTGAACGATGTATTCGCGGCCTTTTTGCAGGCCGGAGTTTTCCAATACGCTTTCCAAAATCATCTCGCCCCAGTTACCTTGGGTTTTGTTTTGCGTGCCGGTCAGCGCGGTAGTCAGCGCTTTGGCATCGTGGTGGAGCTGGGTGTTGAGGGTTTGCAGGCGTTTGAGCTCGTTTTCGATGGTCAGGCGTTCTTTGGCTTCTTTTTCATAAGTCTGCTGAACCAGCTCGCTGAAGCCGTGTATGCGTTCGTTGAGCGGATTGAGCAGTTGCTGGAGATGGTCGTGGTTTTGTTCGGTAAAGCGGCGGCTTTTCTCTTCCAGAATAGTGTTGGCGAGGTTTTGGAACTGGTCGCTCAAGTTTTTACGCGCATCTGCCAGCAAGGCCAATTTTTCTTCGGCAGCCTGACGGTCTTTTTCCGATTGGGTGTTGAGGCGCTCGTTTTGGACTTGAAGCGCGTGGTTTTGCTCCAAAAGGGCGGCGTATTCTTGTTTCAGACGGCCTTTTTCCGTTTCTTGTTGTTGCAAAAGCGTATTTTTATCCGAGCTCAATGCCTGTTCTTGAACCAGCTGCGTGTTTAATCGTTCATTGTTGATTTGCAGGTTTTGCGCGCTTTGCTGCCATTTTGCACATTCGTGTTTCAAAGCTTCGGCTTCGGCCTCGCAATCTTGCAGATAGGCAATCTGTTTTTCGGCTGCGGCAAAGCGGTTGCTCGTCTCCTGCAATTCGTCTTGCAATTCTTGCACGGTATGGCGGCTTTGCGCCAAGTCTGCCGCAGTTTGAGCCTGCACCTGTTCGGCAAACTCATGCAGGCGGCGGCTTTCGGCCAATTCTTGCAAAACAATAAAGTGTCGGCTTTGGGCTTGGTAGCGTGTTATCAGCCAAGCAAACAGCGCGCCGATAAAAAATGCGGCCGCGCCGGTCAGGATTAGGGTGTTGTTCATGCTGGAAATAGTCAATACGCAGAATGTTTCACTATATCATATATTTGCAGCGCATTTTATGGTCGGATATACGCTAGAAACGTGTGTTTTCTTTAAAAAAAGCTATCAAAGGTATTGGTTTTGACTAAGTGAAGAGTTGGTTTGTCAAAAAGATATAATTATAACATATTGAATTTAAAATAATATTTAATTTAGAGTGCGATTTTGCAACAAAAAAGGAGGGATTTTATGGGCGCAGCAAGATACGTTTGTAGTGTGTATGTAATTAAGACATCGGTGTCATTGAGAAAGACATCGGTGTCATTTTCAAAACAAAATATAAATTAACTAAAATCTTCGTTATGTATATTTTTATCATTTTATCTTTACGGAAAAGTTGTATTAATTAACGATTAACACGGTATGATTTGTCCTGTCGGCAGCGCAGATGCCGGCGAAAAAATGTGATGTTGTTAAATAACATTTTGTATCTATGAAAAAGGACTACTTGAAATGGGACATTTAATAACGCTTGCCGCCGCTTCTTTAATCGGCATGTCGGGGATACCGGCCTCCGCCCTCGGCGTCGCCTACAATATTGAAACGGTAGTACACAAATAATTCAATCATAAACGAATTAATTACAATACCTCTGGAAACGCAACTTAGGTCGTTTTTCGGCCGACAGACAAGAAAGTGAGACAAACAATGAAAACTTTAATCAAACTGGCAGCCGCCTCTTTAATCGGTATGTCCGGCCTGACCGTCGGTGCAACCAATATCGCCCACAATATGGCTGATGCCGACAAATAAAAAAATACACAACACACCCTTCAATACACAGAAAAGAGTTAAAATGAAAACATTAATCAAATTGGCTGCGGCTTCTTTGATCGGCATGTCCGGTTTGACAGTTGGCGCAACCAAGATTGCAAAAAATATGGCAGAAGTTGCCAATAAATAAATAAACGCAAGTGAAATTAAGCTTGTTTTGGTGATAAAAAAGGCCGTCTGAACATTCAGACGGCCTTTGTCTTTGATGGCAAACCGTTTTATTTGCCGATGCAGAAGCGCGAAAAAATCACGCCCAGCAAATCGTCGGCGGTGAATTCGCCGGTGATTTCGCTGCACGCGTTTTGGGCGAGGCGCAGGTGTTCGGCGAAAAGTTCGATTTGGTTGTTGTTGCAGAGGGCGGCGTTTTCCAGCTCAGCTTCGGCTTCGTGCAGGGCGTTGAGGTGGCGGCTGCGGGCGAGGAACAGGCTTTCGCTTTCGCCTTGCCAACCGACTTCCTGCAACAACGCGTGTTTGAGCAAGTCGAGACCCGCGCCGGTTTTGGCGGACAGGCTGATGACGCTTTCTGCGCCGGTTTGCGTGAGGCCGTCTGAACGGACGGCGACGGGTTCGCCGGTCAGGTCGGCTTTGTTGTGGATTTCGATTTTTTTCAAACCTTCGGGCAGGCTGTTCAAAATGGCTTGGGTTTTGGCGTTCACACCTTCGCGCGGGTCAATCAGGATCAGGGCGACATCGGCTTCGGAAACGGCTTTGCGGCTGCGCTCGATACCGATTTGTTCGACCACGTCGTCGGTTTCGCGCAGGCCTGCGGTGTCGATGATGTGGACGGGCACGCCGTCGAGGGTGATTTGTTCGCGCACGGTGTCGCGGGTGGTGCCTGCGATGTCGGTCACGATGGCGATGTCGTCGCCAGCCAAGGCGTTGAGCAGACTGGATTTGCCGACGTTGGGCGCGCCGACGAGGACGACGTTCATGCCTTCGCGCAAAATCGCACCTTGTTCCGCACTGGCAAGGACGGTTTTCAGACGGCCTTGCAGGGCTTGGAGCTTGCCGCGCGCGTCGGCGGCTTCGAGAAAGTCAATGTCTTCTTCGGGGAAGTCTAACGTGGCTTCGACCAGCATCCGCAAAGTAATAAGGTCGTCCACCAGCTCGTGTATGTGTTGGGAAAACGCGCCTTTGAGCGAACGCAACGCCATGCGTGCGGCGGACTTGCTGGAGGCGTCGATGAGGTCGGCGACGCTTTCGGCTTGGGCAAGGTCGAGTTTGTTGTTGAGGAAGGCGCGTTTGGTAAATTCGCCCGGCTCCGCCATGCGCGCGCCCAGTTCGAGGCAGCGCGAGAGCAGCATGTCCATCACGACGGGGCCGCCATGTCCCTGCAATTCAATCACGTCTTCGCCGGTAAAGCTGGCGGGGGCGGCGAAGTAGAGCAGGATGCCGTTGTCTATCGGCTGCCCGTCGCCACCGAGAAAGTCGGTGTAAAGCGCGGTACGCGGTTTGGGCGTTTTGCCGCCGCTGAGGGTTTGCGCCAAGGGCAGCAGGTTTTTACCGGAAAGACGGATCACGCCGACGCCGCCGCGTCCGGGTGCGGTGGCGATGGCGGCGATGGTGGGTTGGGTTGCGGACATGAGAACTCGCGTATAGGTAAATTTAATGTGCGTATTATAGCAAAAGGCCGTCTGAAACTTTGGGTTTCAGATGGCCTTTAAATTAAGACGATTAAACAGCGGCGACGGTAAAGCGTTCAAACAAATGCGTTTTGTTTTCCACATTGTCGGCGATGGCGACTGCCAAATCGGCCACGCTGATGCCTGCCGGAATTTCACCGTCCATCAGCAAATCGTCTTTGCCCAAGCGGTATTTGCCGGTTTTGTCTTCGCTGAAACCGCCATCCGCGCCCAGTCGTGCAGGAGGGGAAACGAAAGACCAGTTCACGTCGCGGCGCAGCAGGAGCTCTGCCAAAAGATGGCGTGCGGCATTGGCGCCGTCGAAAATTTCTTTCGGGAAGTCAGGCGTATCGATAAGTTGCAAACCGGGTGCCACATACAGGCTGCCTGCGCCGCCGACGATTAAGAGATATGGCACTTGCGCTGCTTTTGCCGCTTCGACAATATTGTTTGCGCCGCGTGTGAAATCCGCGTCGATGTTCGGATTGGTCCAGCCTGGGTTGAAGGCGCTGACTACGGCATCAAAACCGGCCAGTTTGTCGGCAAAATCTGCTGCGTTGACATCTGCGGAAACGGCGGCAACATTTTGCGCTTGGAATACTTTGTCTGTGTTGCGGGCGAAAGCGGTTACTTCATGCCCACGACCTGCCAATTCTTGAACGACTGCGTTGCCGACATAACCTGTTGCACCGATAACTGCGATTTTCATGTTTGACTCCTTGTTGAGGTGTGATTGATTAGATGAGTGCATTGTAAGGCCGTCTGAAACGTTTGATAATCCCTGATTTACTGTTATGATTGTGAAGTTAAACTAAACAATTATTTCCAAATGCAAGACATCAAACCCTTACTTGTTTTCGCTACCGTCCTCGAATACGGCAGCATGAACGCCGCTGCTGCCGCGCTGGGCATGACACCGTCGGCGGTCAGCCAGCACATCAACCGCCTCGAAGCCCTGCACGGCATCAAGCTGTTAAACCGCAGTACGCGCAGCCTTGCGCCTACCGATGCCGGCCGCGCCTTGGGCGAATACTGCCGCCGCTTAGCCGCCACGCTTGCCGATACGCGTACCGTTATCGACAATCTGAAAACAGAACCCGTCGGCGAATTGCGGATTTCCTTGACTTCCACGGTCATCGAATCCCGCGCTTTTCAGACGGCGTTTACAAGATTGCAAACCGAGTTCCCTAAAATCCGCCCCGTCCTCAATTTCAGCGATACCTTGGACGACCTGCAACACAATCAGACCGACATCGCCATACGCGGTGGCGATCGGGCTTTGGACGATCCCAACTTGGTTGCGCGCCATCTCGTGACGTGGCCGTACATAATTTGCGCCGCGCCCGATTATCTCGACCGCCATCCGCCCATCACTCATCCCTCTCAGCTTCATGCGCACCGCTGGCTGCATTTTTTACCTGTACGCACCACCTTGCAACACGGCGGCGAAAGCTATTTCCTCGATGTCGCCGACAGCATTGCCTGCACGCATCTTGCCGCCGCATGTAGTCTGACTGAAAGCGGTTTCGGTTTGTCTTTGCAGGTGGACGGCGAAGTGAGGGAGAAAATTGCACAGGGCCGTCTGACAGTGGTTTTGCCGGAATGGACATTGCCGCCGATTAGTCTTTATTTGGTGACGCCTTACCGCGTCCAGTCTGCCAAAACCGAGGCTGCAGTGCGCATTTTTACCGAGAGTTTTGCCAAGGAAGGGGATTTATGAACGCGGAAAATTGGAGCGTTTACCTGATTTTGTGCGAAAACGGCGCGTTTTATTGCGGCATCAGCAACCGTCCTCAGGAGCGATTTGCGGTGCATTTGTCAGGAAAAGGCGCGAAATACACGCGTTTGAACAAGCCTGTCGAGATGCGCATCGTTTCAGACGGCCTGAGCAAAAGTGAAGCGCTGAAACGGGAAATCGGCATTAAGAAATTGACGGCAGAGCAGAAGCGGGGATTATGGGCTGAAGCTGAAACATTGGCAAAAGGTTAATGGCGGCAATGGATTAAATTGTAGTCGGGATATGAATAACCACATAAATAGGTAAGCCTGCTGGTGTCTTTTGCATAGCCAAGCGACAAATGTTTATTGACATGATTCAAAAAGGCCGTCTGAAACCTGATTGGGGTTCAGACGGCCTTTTTAGGATAAAAGTCGGTTTAATGCTTATGATATTATCTGGAAAGTTTGTAAAAAGTTGAATTTAAAAAGAAACATTAAGATTTAAGAGTATAACTGATTGAACAATAAAATGAAAATTACCATACTAAATGACAAATGGGCGTGGATTTCTATCTGAGTAGAGGTGTGGTGTCAATATGTTTTTCCTGTTTTTGTGACAAAATCTGATTTATGCCAATATTTATTATAGTGTAGGTCGAAGGTATTAGTTTCTATGCTAGAATTTTTAAGCTGTTTATATAAAACAGTGATTTAAACTAAAACTAAGGAAAGACAGAACATGAACAAATTACTGATTGCCGTAATGATGATGGCTGGTTTGACAGCTTGTTCCCAAGAGGCTAAACAGGAGACTCAAGAGGCTGCTCAAGCCGTTGCATCTGAAGTTAAAAACGAAGTTGCTTCTGCTGCCGATGCTGCTGCGTCTGCTGCTCAAGAAGCTGCCGATAAAGCCGAAGCTGCTGCCAGCAAAGCAGAGGAAGCCGCTAAACCTGAAGAAGCTGCCAAGCCTGAAGAAAAAACTGAAGCGCCTGCCGCTGACGCCAAACCTGCAGAAGCTGCCAAAGTGGACGGTAAAGCTGTTTACGAAGCGAACTGTAAAACATGTCACGGCGGCTTGATTCCCGGCGCTCCTGTCGTAGGTAAAAAAGAAGACTGGGCGCCTCGCATCAAACAAGGCCAAGATACTTTGCACAAACACGCCCTCGAAGGCTTCAATGCCATGCCTGCCAAAGGCGGCAACGGCAGCCTGAGCGACGATGAAGTGAAAGCCGCAGTTGACTACATGGCCAACGAATCCGGCGCTAAATTTTAAACTGCACCGATTGAAACGCACCTTGCCACAAGGTGCGTTTTTTATGGGCAGGCGGATGAAAGTTGAAATAGGGCCGATAAACCGGCAAAGGCCGTCTGAAACATTTTATTTTGAAGCGCAATCGGCTAAAATCAGGCGAATTATTTTATGCAGGAGCAAACCATGAGCAATCAACACGACAACGTAGATGCCGGCGAAATCGCCAAGTTCAGCCAAATCGCCGACAAATGGTGGGATAAAAACGGCGAATTCAAGCCCCTGCATGACATCAACCCCTTGCGCCTCGACTATATCGACGGCTATGCCGGATTGGCAGGCAAACGCGTGTTGGATGTAGGCTGCGGTGGCGGGATTTTGTCGGAAAGCATGGCCAAACGCGGCGCAGAACACGTGACCGGCATCGATATGGCGGAAAAATCCCTGCAAACCGCCGCTGCCCATGCGGCCAGCCAACATGTTGCCAATATTGATTACCGCTGCATCCGCGTCGAAGACCTCGCCGCCGAGCAGCCGCACAGCTTTGACGTGGTAACGTGTATGGAAATGATGGAACACGTTCCCGATCCGTCCGCCATCGTTCAAGCCTGCGCGAAACTGGTCAAACCCGACGGCATGGTGTTTTTCTCCACCATCAACCGCAATCCCAAATCTTATCTGCATCTGATTGTCGGCGCGGAATATCTGTTGAAATTCGTCCCCAAAGGCACGCACGACTGGAAAAAATTCATCACGCCGGCAGAACTCGCGCGTATGTGCCGCCAAGCCGGATTGGATACCGTCGGCAGCAAGGGCATGACCTACAATTTGTTGAGCGGCCGTTATTCCCTGTGCGACTCGACCGAAGTCAACTATATGGTGGCCTGCCGTCCGGCGTAAGGTTCAACTGATAAAACACACGGACTTGCCCTATATTTGAAACGATATGTCGAAAGCAGCTCGATACAAATATCGGTAAGGTAAATCAGGCCGTCTGAAAAGAAAAAAGGCATGTTCGATACATGCCTTTTTTGTATGTGGGTTGTACTCGTTATTCCGTCCAAGACGAATACGGATGTTTGCTCAAATACGCATTGGTGAATTTACCGTCTGCCGTGATTTCCTTGCCCAGCCAAGACGGTTTGGGAAACTCGGTATCTTCAGACGGCAATTCGATTTCCGCTACAATCAATGGCGCATTGTCGCCGAAATATTCGTCGATTTCATACACAAAGCCTTTAAATTCGACCCGATAGCGGTATTTTTCCATTTTAAACGGACACATATCCGCCATCATCGCTTGCGCATGAGCCAGCGGGATTTCGTATTCAAACTCGCTGCGCGTCATGTCGGAAATATAGCCTTTCAGGGTCAGCCATGCTTGCGAACCGATAATCCGCACGCGGATGGTGCGCTCTTTTTCCACGCTCAAATAGCCCTGTTGCAACACCAGCGGCTCGCTTGCCGCTTCGCGCCAACTGTCATCTGCCAGCAAAAAGCGGCGTTCGATTTCGACCGTCATGAATTCTTTCCTTATTTACCAAACAGGCCGTCTGAAGATCAAAACGGCTTGAAAACCACCATATAAAGCGCAGCCACCATCATCAATACGGGGAGTTCGTTGAATACCCGATACCAGCGGTGCGAATACACATTGCTGCCGTTCTGGAAACGGCGCAGCAGCAGGCCGCAATAAAGCTGGTAGGCCAAGAGCAGCAGGCCGCACAATAATTTAACCGCCAGCCAGCCGTTGCCCCACCAATTGTTTACAAACCCGATGGCCGCGCCAAATATCAGCGTTCCCCAGCCCAAAGGCGACATAAAGCGGTAAAGCCTGCGCGACATATCCGTCAGCCGTACATATTCCACGCTGCCAGGCTCTAATTGCGCCAGATTCACATAAATCCGCGGCAGATAAAACAGTCCGGCAAACCAAGAAATTACAAAAAACACATGCAGCAGCTTAAACCACAAATACATTTCAGACGGCCTCAAAACCTAAAACCATTATTTTATCCGCAATACGGCCCGAGCCAAAACAAAATAGTCAAAACAATCCGATTTAGTGCGTCGCAACAATGTGTTGCAGGCATGACTTTACCCAAAAACCAAATTGTAAATTCTGCAATAATATGCAAGTTGGGATATGCACGATGCAAAAAACTTGTTAAAATCCTATGCTATTTAATTATAAAAACATTATGGATGGAAAACATGAAACAATTTGAAATCAGCAACAGCGTCAGGAAAGAGCTTAGCAACTACCTGAATACGCGCAATCTCAACCTCAAAGCCGCCATGGACAACGAAACAACCAATGGCGAAGTCGCGGCCATCGTTCATGCAGGATTGCCGGCGATGATTCGGAAAATCTATTCTTTGGAAAAAATGAAAACCTTTTTCTGGACGAAAAAAGATTTGATGATGGAATTTATCAATATGCGTTTGGCAGCCGGCGATAAAAAGGGCAAAAACTAATTTTAGCGATGGGCCGGGGAGATAGGAGTTTGAAATGCGGATTTCTGTTTTTCTCGAAAATTTCGTTAGGGACAGGGCTTACTTATTGTTCCTAATCAGTTTTGACAACCGAAAGGCCGTCTGAAATTCAAATGATAGGGCATGGGAACATGCCCTGTTTTTATGGGCGGTTGGTCTGCATTTGGAAAATATTGAGCTTGGCAATCATTGCGGCGTTCCGCGCTGGGTGGGTTTATCGGCTGAATGGTTTTATATTTGTTTTTCTGAAAATATTGAATTGATTATAAAAAGGCCGTCTGAAACATTTCAGACGGCCTTTAGCTTTGGATCAGCAACCATTCTTTTTAAAACGGCGGATTTTCCAATCAGGCTGCGTTGTCAAAACCGCTGTGGCGGAGCAGGGCATCCAGGCTTGGTTCGCGGCCGCGGAAGGCTTTGAAGGATTCTGCTGCGCTGCGCGAACCGCCGACGGCCAGTATTTCTTTCCAGAAGCGGCGACCGGTTTCGGCCACATCGTCGTTTTCTTCAAACGCTGCGTAAGCGTCTGCACTCAAAACTTCTGCCCATGCGTAGCTGTAATAGCCTGCGGAGTAGCCGCCGGCGAAGATGTGGCTGAAGCTCAAGGCAAAGCGGTTGTATGCCGGCGGTTGGGTTACGGCGACTTCTTGACGCACTTTGTCCAAGATTTGCGGCCATTCTTTCAGACGGCCTTCATCTTCCTGATGGTAGATTTCCATGTCGAAGAGGGCAAATTCCATTTGACGGACGAGGAACATACCGCGTTGGAAGTTTTTGGCCGCGTGCATTTTGTCGAACAGCTCTTTCGGCAATACTGCGCCGGTTTCTTCGTGCGAGGACATTTGCGCCAATACGTCGTATTCCCAAACGAAGTTTTCCATGAATTGGCTGGGCAGCTCGACCGCGTCCCATTCGACGCCGTTGATGCCGGATACGCCCACTTCGTCAACCTGGGTCAACAAGTGGTGCAGGCCGTGGCCGGTTTCGTGGAAGAGGGTGATGATTTCGTCGTGGCTCAGACGTGCCTCTTTGTCGCCAACAGGCGGGGTGAAGTTGCAGACGAGGTAGGCGGTCGGCAGTTGCAGGCTGCCGTCGGCGAAACGGCGGCGGCCTTTGTAGCCGTCCATCCATGCGCCGCCGCGTTTGCCTTCGCGTGCGTACAAGTCCATGTAAACGCCGCCGATGGTTTGGCCGTCTTGTTTCAGCTCGAAATAGCGCACGTCTTTGTGCCAAACGGGGACGGTTTTTTCAGCCAGTTCGATGCCGTAGAGTTTTTTGATTTGGGCAAACAGGCCTGCCAATACTTTGCTGATAGGGAAGTATTTTTTCACTTCGGTTTCGCTGAAGGCGTATTTGGCTTGGCGCAGTTTTTCGGCGGCGTAGCTCAAATCCCAAGATTGCGGATCTTCGATATTCAGGCTCTCGCGTGCAAAGGCTTTAATTTCGGCAAAGTCTTTTTCGGCAAACGGTTTGGCGCGGCGGGCAAGGTCGTGCAGGAAATTCAGAACCTGTTCGGGCGTATCCGCCATTTTGGTTGCCAGCGACAGCTCGGCGTAGTTTTTGAAGCCGAGCAGTTTGGCGGTTTTCAGTGCGTTTGCAAGCGTTTGTCCGACGTTGGCCGTGTTGTCGAATTTGCCTTCGTCAGACAATTCGCTGGCACGGGTAACGTAGGCGCGGTAGATTTGTTCGCGCAGTTCGCGGTTGTCGGCGTATTGGATAATGGCGAGGTAGTGCGGAATCTGCAGGCCGATTTTGTAGCCTGTTTTGCCTTCGCTTTGCGCGGCGGCGGCAAACATGGCGATGGAGTCTTCGGGGATGCCGGCAAGCGGCGCGGCATCGTCAAAGTAAATGCCGAAAGCGTCGGTCGCGTCTTGGACGTTTTGTGCGAATTTGGCACCAAGTTGCGCGCCTTCGGTTTGCAGTTGCGCCAGTTCTGCCTGCTGTTCGGGCGGTAATTCGGCACCGCTGAGGACGAAGTCGCGCAAGTCGTGGTTGAGCTTGGTTTGCTGCGCTTGGGAGAGGGTGTTGAATTCGGCAGAATTTTTGATGATTTTGAAGCGGTTGTACAACTCGATGTCTTGACCGATTTCGGTGAAGAAAATGGTGATTTCAGGCATCAATTCGTTGTATACGGCACGCAGCTCGGGCGTATCGACCACGGAGTTGAGATGGGAAACCACGCTCCAAATGCGGCCGACGCGTTCGGTAATATCGGTTAGTTTTTCGACGGTGTTGGCCCAGTCGGTATGCGTTTGCGCTTTGATGGCGGCGATTTGTTCGCGCGCTTCGGCAATGGCGGTTTGCAGGGCGGGCTTGATGTCTTCGGTTTTGATTTGGTCGAAACGGGGTTCTTCGCCCAAGTGGAGCAGGATGTTGTCGCTCATATGGTTTCTCCTGAATAAGATGGATTCAGACGGCCTTGTGGCCGTCTGAAAAGAAAACGATAGGCGTTATATGGTGGCAGACAGGCAGAATTAAAGTGTCCCGCCTGCCTGTCGGCCAATCTTATTCTGCGCCGCGCGGATTGGCGTGCAACGGTGCAGCCAGTTCGAGGCGCATCGGCGTGCCTTTCGGGGCAAATACGGCATTGGCAATATTGGTTTGCAGGGATTCGGCAAACGAGCCGCGATACACTTTTGCGCCTTGATGGGTCAGGTTGGATTGTACGTCGACGTATACGTCGCCGCCGATTTGACGCCAGAGGTGGCAGAAGGTGTAGTCTTCGGACAGATAGCGTTTGCTTTCCGGATCAACCATGCAGTCGAAGAATCGGTAGTGTAGGCCTTTGTCTTCTCTGTTGTAGTCACTGTCGGAGATGTAGTTCAACTCGGGGTAGGCTGCCATCATTTTTTCAAATACGCTGCGCTTGATAACCATAAAGCCGGTTGGCGCATCATGAACTTTCATAAAACCGTCTTCATCGACTTTCAGTACGATTTCACCGTTTTCATTTTTTTCGCTGGTGTTGACGGTATAAGAAGTGTACATGCGCTCGAAGTCGGCTTGGGTTGTGCCGGCCGGAACGCCTTCTTCAGGCCAGTTTTCGCGTTTGAGCGGATAAACGCCGGCTACAACGTCTTTGTCGGCCAAGAGCAGGCGGTAGAATGAATCGGGAGAGAAGCCGATGTCAGAGTCAATCCAGAATAAATGCGTCCATTCTTTGTTTTCTAAGAATGTGGCCACGCAGTTGTTGCGCGCGCGCGTAATCAGGCTTTCGCCGCGCTGCATCATTACTTGAAGCGGCAGGCCGAGGGAGGCGTTGGTGTGGACGATGTTCAGAAGTGAGAGGGTGTAGTTGTGGAAATATTTGCCGTCATGGCTGGGGGTCATGATTACAGGGTACATTTCGGCAAGGGCTGATTCGGGCAACATGAGTTTTCCTTATTGTTGATTGTGAATTTGGGTATTGTAAGGGATTTGATAGTATATATATAAACTTGGCTATTTTAATTTATTGATTAATTGGTATTGCGTGCGCAAGAATTCGTCCAAAACCGCCTGTTGGATTTCCAAGCGTTTGGCTACGGGCGAGGCAAAGCGCACAATGATGTTGTACACCTTGTCATCATGTGGCACGCGGGATACACGCGGCTGGGCGGCGGGCGTGATAAACAACTTTTGGGTTTGCACGTTTTCCAAATGCTGCTTGATGGCAGGGACATAAGGCTCGCACAAGGGCTCAAGAACGTCTTTCAGACGGCCGATGATTTCGTCCGAATCCAAATGAATCGGCACGGGGATTTCCACTGTATGAATTACATAATCGCCCAAAATATTGTCGCGGCGCACGGGGTGGCTTAGAAGTAAGCTGTTGGGAAACGAGAGCGTTTTGCCGGAAAGCTGGCCAACCAACGGATTTGGGCCTATTTGCATCATCAGCGTGTTCAGCATATTGATATCGACTACCCGTCCGCGCAGGCCGTTGATTTCGATATAATCGCCGATGGAATATTGTTTAGTCACCGAGCGCAGGATGCTGCCGGACAAACACATAATCAATTCTTTGGTTGCTACCACAATCGCTGCGGCTACCGCAAACATCGACAACGCCAACGTTTGAATCTGCGCCGCCCAAATCATCGCCAGCCCGAACAAGAGCAGCAGCATGGTGATGTTGCGGCTGACCACCAGCGAACGGCGTTTGTTTTCAATGCTTAAATCCGGATGGCTGCGAAAATGAGCCGAGAGTAAAATGCTGCGCCCGGCAATGATGGCCACAATCATCAAAGCCGATTTGATGATTTCTTCACTGACAGGCAAAGCATTCAGCCAATCCTGTATGGTGTTCCACATAATGCTGTTTCCTTTCCCTTTTTAGGCCGTCTGAAAACCCACGCGTTCAAAAATTTCTGCCGCACACGCTTCCGATACCGCAAACAAAGTTGTCACGCTGCCCAAAGCCCGTTGTGCTGCCACGCTCAAATCATCGCGACATACTTCGCCCAGCCACTCAACCGGCCGCACCAGCGACATTTTCTCATCATCCCATTGCGGACAATGCACTGCGCGGCCTGTAATCCTGCCGACCCGATAACGGCGCAAAGCAGGCGAGTAGGTCAGTACGGCATCTCCATCAGCCAATTCGTTGACAAACCGCCACATTTGAGCCGCGCCCGATTGCGCCGTTCTCAATTTCACATCCGGCACGGCCGAACGGTAAATATCGGTCAGCTCCTCACGGCCAAAACCTTTTGCCGCCGCTTCAGCCAGCATGGGCCAAGCCAACGCCGCCACGCCGCGTTCGAAAAATACGTCATAAAGCGCACCTTGCGTGCTGCGAACCATATAAAGTCTGGCTTGTTTTCCCATTGCAGTACCTGTTTGTTTGAAGAACCCATCCCTTTGTTTCCATGTTACCCGTTACGACTGAAAAATTCGATATTTTGCATTGTCGGAAGGGTTTGAAGTTCTCGCTGAAAATAAATGAATTATAAATGAAAGGCCGTCTGAAAAAATAAAATAGGCCGATATATCAACAGATGATATATCGTAACAATATATTAATAACTGTAAAATTTTTTACGTTTATATCAAAAAAAGATAAGATAAAAAAATCAATCGAGAAAGATTGCTATTCACTGAACATTAGGAGAGAAAAAATGACCTGCAAAACCCACGAACATCATGACCACGTTCACGGCGCAAACTGCGGCCACACTGCCATCAAACACGAAGGCCACGTTGATTATCTGCACGACGGCCACCTGCATCATGAGCACAACGGCCACTACGATGAGCATGCACTGAGCGTCAATGAAACCAATCCTGACGGCTGCCATCCGGTTGACACCTGCCACGGCCACGTTCACGGAGAAGGTTGCGGCCACGAAGCCGTACCGCACGGCGATCATGTTGACTACATCGTCAACGGCCGTCTGCACCACCAACACGGCGACCATTGCGACGACCACGGTCCTGTTGAAATCGTTAAATAAAACTGTTTTTCAGACGGCCTTTAATATGGGGCTTCTATAGAAAAAGGGGGGTATTTTCACTCCCTTTGTTTGGTTTGCCCTATATTTCAAACTGCTGCGGCTTACCGCCTCAAAAACTGTATTAAACCAATGTATTTACTGGGTGCTTGACATTGTTTCGGCATTGTCGCTCCCCTTTGTTGTGGGCTATCTTTCCTTATTGGTCAAAGGCTTTATGCAATAAACTTTTCAGATAACCGTTCTATACAATAAGGTCGTCTGAAAGCCGAATATTGATTTATGTTTTTAAAGCGCTTTTTAAATTAAAGGCCGTCTGAACGTGTAGTTTCAGACGGCCTTTAGTTTTACCAATTCACACGAACTGCCCTACTGCCGAGCAATGTTTCCAGTTCGTCAAACAAGGCAGTGCTTGGCGTTACCATCCATTTTGGCGCAATTTTCAATTTGCCCGATGCTTTGCCGTTGCTGTACGACAGTTGCAGCGGGATGTGCGACGTGTCTGGCAGGCGGTGTGCGGTGAGAATGGCGGCGAGGCGTGCGATGTCGTGGCCGGGGGTGAGGGCGAGGCTGAGGCTACGGGCGTAGCGTTCGCGCGCCATTTGCAGGGTCATGACTTGATTTGCTATGATGCGCAGCCCGTCGCCTCCACCGTAGTCGTCGCGGCTGACTTTGGATTCGATGATCAGCACTTGGTCGGATTTTAGGTAGTCGGCGCAGTTTTCCAGCGTGTGGCCGCTGACCATGATTTCCACCAGTCCGCTCAAATCTTCAAGGCTGACGAAGGCGATTTTGCCGCGCTTGCCCATCATGGTGCGCACTGCGGTGACGAATCCGGCGAGGCGCACGCTGTCTTGCGGTTTCAGACGGCCTAATTTGGTCGGGGCGATTTGGCGGACTTCTTGGGCATACGGGCCGAACGGGTGGCCGGACAGGTAGAAGCCGATGACGGTTTTTTCTTCGGCGAGTTTTTCCGATTCGCTCCACATGGGCGCATCGACGAGCTGCACCGGCTCGATGGCGTCTTCCATCATGTCAAACAGTCCGCCCTGATTGGCGTTGGCGGCTTTTTGGTCGGCGTTGTTCATGGCGAGGTCGATGTTTGCCAAGAGCATGGCGCGGTTGGGTTCGATGCTGTCGAACGCGCCGCCGCGTATCAAGGCTTCGAGGGTGCGGCGGTTCATGTGTTCTTTGCCGACGCGCTCGCAGAAGTCCAAGAGGCCGGTAAACTTGCCGCCGCTTTGTCGTGCGGCGATGATGGATTCGACGGCGGCTTCGCCCGTGCCTTTAATCGCGCCGAGTGCGTAGCGGATTTTCATGTTCGGATACGGCGTGAAGCAGTAGTCGGATTCGTTGATGTCGGGCGGCAGGAACTCGATGCCGTTGGCGCGGCAGTCGTCGTAGAAATGCTTGAGCTGGTCGGTGTTGTCCAATTCAGACGACATGGTTGCCGCCATAAATTCGGCGGGGTAATGGGCTTTGAGCCATGCGGTCTGGTAGGAAATCAGAGCGTAGGCGGCGGCGTGGGATTTGTTGAAACCGTAGCCGGCGAATTTTTCCATGTAGTTGAAGATTTCGTCGGATTTTTCGCGCGAAATGCCTTGTTTCGCCGCGCCTTCGGCGAAGATTTCGCGGTGTTTCACCATTTCTTCGGGCTTTTTCTTACCCATGGCACGACGCAGCAAGTCCGCGCCGCCGAGCGAGTAGCCGCCGATAATCTGCGCCGCCTGCATCACTTGTTCCTGATACACCATAATGCCGTAGGTTGGCGCGAGGATGCCTTCGAGCAGCGGGTGGATGTATTGGAATTCCTGACCCTTCATGCGCGCAACGAAGTCGGGGATATTGTCCATCGGGCCGGGACGGTAGAGCGATACGAAGGCGATGAGTTCTTCAAACTTGGTGGTATGCGCCGTTTTCAGCATTTTTTTCATGCCGGTCGACTCGAACTGGAAGACGGCGGTGGTGTTCGCATCGCGGAAGATTTGGTAGGCAGCCTGGTCATCAAGCGGAATCTTGCCGACATCGACGATATCGCCTGTGGTGTTTTTGATATTGTTCTGCGCCATTTCGATAATGGTCAAGTTGCGCAGACCCAAAAAGTCGAACTTCACCAAACCCACGTCTTCCACGTCGCCCTTGTCGTACATGGATACGGGCGAGGCGGATTCGTCCGCCTGATACACGGGGCTGTAATCGGAAATCTTGCCCGGCGCAATCAACACGCCGCCCGCATGCATACCCAGACCGCGCGTCAAATCTTCCAGCTTTTTCGCCAGCGTAATCAGTTCGTCCGCTTCTTCCGCTTCGATTAATTCCTGAATTTGCGGCTCGGTCTCCATGGCTTTTTCCAAACTCAGGGGTTTGTTGGCTTCCAACGGAATTAGCTTGGACAGTTTGTCGCACAGCATAAACGGCAGCTCCAGCACGCGCCCCACGTCGCGGATCACCGCTTTGGACGACATTGTGCCGAAGGTAACAATCTGGCTGACCGCTTCCGCGCCGTATTTCTCGCGCACATATTCAATCACGCGGCCGCGGTTTGCCTGACAGAAGTCCACGTCGAAGTCAGGCATGGAAACGCGTTCAGGGTTTAAGAAACGCTCGAACAGCAGCGCGTATTTGAGCGGATCAAGGTCGGTAATCTTCAATGAATACGCCACCAGCGAACCTGCGCCCGAACCACGGCCCGGCCCTACCGGACAGCCGTGCGTTTTCGCCCAATTGATAAAGTCTTGTACGATAAGGAAATAGCCGGGGAATTTCATTTGGATGATGATGTTCAACTCAAAATCCAAACGTTCCTGATATTCCGGCATTTTTGCCGCGCGTTCCGCTTCGTCGGGATAAAGCTGAACCATGCGTTCCTGCAACCCCTCGTTTGACAGTTTCACCAAATAATCGTCCAGCGACAGGCCGTCCGGAGTAGGGAAGAGCGGCAGGAAGTTTTTGCCCAATGTGATGTGCAGATTACAGCGCTTGGCGATTTCCACCGTGTTTTCGAGGGCTTCGGGCAAATCGGCAAAACGTTCGGCCATGGTTTCCGGCGGAATGAAAAATTGGCTCGGCGTGAAATCGCGCGGACGTTTTTTGTCCGTCAGCACCCAGCCGCCAGCGATGCACACACGCGCCTCGTGCGCGTTGAAATCATCGCTGCTCATAAACTGGGTCGGATGCGTTGCTACCACCGGCAAACCCAGTTCCTCCGCCAGCTTCACGCTGCCGGAAACGCAGGCTTCCCATTCGGGGCGTTCGGGCAGGCGTTGCAGCTCTAAATAAAACGCATCAGGGAACCACGCCGCATATTTCAACGCCGCCGCACGCGCCGCGTCTTCATTGCCGTTCAACAGATTCACGCCTACTTCGCCGTAATGCGCGCCGCTCAAACAAATCAAGCCGCTGTTGTCGCCGTTTTCCAGCCATTCGGGATTGAGTTCCGCATGATGGATATTGCGGTCTTTGCCGACATAGGCCTCCGTCAAAAGCTCGCTCAAGCGCAGATAGCCCGCATCGTTGCGGATAATCAGCATGGCACGAAACGGCTTGTCGGGCGCATTCGGATTGCCTATCCACACGTCCGCCGCGCCGATGGGCTTAATCCCTGCACCGCGGCAGGCTTTATAGAATTTCACCAAGCCGAATTCGTTCATCAAATCGCTGATGCCCAAAGCAGGCAAACCGTATTCCTGCGCTTTGGCAATCAGTTTTTTAATCCGCACCATACCGTCGGTAATCGAAAACTCAGTATGCAGGCGCAGGGGGATGTAGGTCGGCTCGGTCATGGCAAAATCGGCGTGAATAATAAAAGGCATATTGTAGCAGGGTTGGCGGTTAAAGGCCGTCTGAAAACCAAATGTAATGGGTTTGGATAAAGCAAATCAAACAGAAGGGGGCTTTCTTTCAGACGGCCATGTTAAAATATCGCCATTATTGAAAAGGATTAAATGATGGAAGCAACAGTCTATCTTGAAGATAATGAATACATCGCTTTATGCGACCTGTTGAAATTGGCCGGCCTTGCCGAAAGCGGGGGACAGGCAAAAGCGTTTATCGCTGAAGGGCTGGTGTTGCGCAACGGCGAAACTGAAACCCGTAAAACCGCCAAAATACGCGGCGGCGAAGTGATTGAATTTGACGGTGCGCGCTTGGAAATTGCCGATGGATACGACCCTGAAGAATAAAGCCGAAGCCATCTTGGGCGAGCCGCTTTTAGACGAACCCGTCCGCCCCGAGTCGTGGGAATGTTGCGGCAGTGAATGCGGCGATGCCTGTATTCAGACAATGTATTGGGCGGAAAAAGCCCGCTATGATGCACAACGGCGGAAATTGAAAAAAGCAGGTTGGGTAGGCGGCGAAGATGAGACAAAGGCCGTCTGAAAACGATTGGCTTGATGTAAATCGTGTTTTAAATAATGCTGCATTAAAGCCAATGCCGTCTGAAAGTTTCAGACGGCATTGGCTTTTTTAAAGTTTAAATTAAGATTTTGTTACCTCGGAAGCGGTTGCATTTTCAGGTGTGTCAGGTGCAGCATCGGCAGAAGCCTGATAATCTGTATTTTGCGATGAAGAGGGCTCGGCATTGTCATAGTTATCATGTTTATGATGCTTATCATGTTTACTAAAGTGTCGTTTGTCTTGATCGTCATCTTGTGCTACTGCCAATACTTTGCCGTTTTGAGCATCAACCAAAGCTTCGTATTCGACGCCGTCTTTCAAGATTTCTACTTTGTAACGACCGCCCAAATGTTGTTTGTATTTGTAATCAACATCTTTAACGACGCCGCCCACTTCTGCTACCGCTGCTGCGGCTGCTTGCTGGCCGGAAACCTTTGCAAACATACCTTCTTTGAAAGCCATGGTACCTGCCGCACCGGCAACGCCCAAACTTGAAGCAATAATACCGGCAATGATGAGTTTTTTTGAAATAAAAGCGTTAATGCGTTTCATGATTTTCTTTCCTACTGTGTTGTTAAACGATGAATGCATTCTATATCTCAACAATTAGCTGAATATGAGCAAAATGCTAAGATGTGTAATTGGTGGCAATATTAAAATTAACATTTTAATAATAATGGAGATCGAAGCCGCGCTTTCAGACGGTCTTGCTGATATATTGTGATGGCATATTTGGCGCAGATTGTGGTTTGCGTGTGAAAACAAAAAAAGCGTGATGAAAAAAAGGGCATGTGTGAGACATGCCCCGGATTAAATGGTAAATGCGATGGTGAGAAACCAAATGACGGAATAAGATTTGCGGTTGGTCAACTTATCTCATTCCGCCTTGTTTTACAATCATTCAGGCGATGCTTCGCCTGCAAGATTCTCGATTTCTTTGCAATGCGCGTCAAACCATGAGCCGACCACTTGATTGACTTCGTCCATGCCTTGTTTTTTCAGGCTGGAGAATAATTGAACGCTGATTTTTTGGCGTTCGGTGTAGGGTTTGAGTGATTTTTTTACTGCGGCCAACGTTTTAATCTGGTCGTTTTTAGATAGCTTGTCTGCTTTTGACAGCAGGATATGCACAGGACGGCCGGTAATGTGGAAAAAGTCCAGCATTTGAATGTCTAAAGCTTTGAGCGGATGGCGCGAGTCCATAATCAAAATCAGGCCGATCAGTTGGCGGCGTTGTTGCAGGTAGTCGCCCAAGAGTTTGACCCAGTGCGTACGGATGGCCTCCGGTACTTGCGCGTAGCCGTAGCCGGGCAAATCGACCATGAAATTGCCGTTTTCAAGTTCAAAGAAATTGATGTGTTGGGTGCGTCCCGGTGTTTTGGAAACATAGGCAAGGCGCACATGATTGGTTAAAGTATTGATGGCGCTGGATTTGCCGGCATTGCTTCGGCCGACAAAGGCAATCTCGGCCGGCGTGTCGGGCAGGTCTTTCAGATGGTTGACCGTTGTAAAGAATTTGGCGTTTTGAAAAAGGTTCATTAGTATTTCCTTGCATGGAAACAAAACTGCAACATCATAATTTGTATCGGGCATTTATGTTGCAGCAGTTTGGTAATTTGAGTAGTAATTTAATGTAAACTTGGTATAGAATAGCACGTTTATAGAATTATCGGTTTTAATCGGGAAAATTCCCCGGTATTTGAGTATAAAAAAGGCATTGACGCGGTACGCAATGCTGTAATCAGGAGCACTCCATGAAACGATTGACTTTATTGGCCTTGGTATTGGCTGCCGGCGCGGTTTCCGCTGCCCCTAAAGCAGATGCTGAAAAAGGCAAACAGGTAGCGACTACTATCTGTGCGGCGTGTCACGCAGCCGATGGTAACAGCGGTATCGCAACTTATCCTAAACTGGCAGGTCAGTTCGCGGCCTACACCTACGGTCAAACCATGGCCATCAAAGACGGTACCCGTACCCACGGTGCTGCTGGTGTGATGAAACCGATGGTGATGAACTTGTCCGAACAAGACATCCGCGACGCTGCCGCCTACTACGCCAAACAACAAGGCAAACCGGGCGAAGCCAATCCTAAAGAAAACCCAGAGTTGGGCGCGAAAATCTATCGTGGCGGCCTGAGCGCTAAAAAACTGCCGGCATGTATGTCTTGCCACGGTCCTAGCGGCGCAGGTATCCCAGGCGGCGGTACTGAAATCCAAGCCTATCCTCGTCTGGGCGGCCAACACAAAGCTTACGTTGTCGAGCAAATGAAAGCTTACCAATCCGGCCAACGCAAAAACGCCATCATGGCCGATATTGCCAACCGCCTGAGCGAAGAAGAGTTGAACGCAGTAGCCAACTTTATCCAAGGTTTGCACTAATTTCGTTTTAAAACGAGCTTATTGATACAGGCCGTCTGAAAACCCTTCAGACGGCCTTAGCCAATATATGCCGATAAGCCTGATTGTTTTTTTCAAATAGCGACAGCAAGATTTTTACTACAATATGCAGTATTCTTCCTTTCGCATCACACGTCATTGCAGTCCGTTCCATCGATCGGGTTGCCCCCAGCCGACATTTGAGACATGAGTAAATCTTCATCATCCGTCCCACTTATCCGCAGACCATGGTTTGCCTTTTTCAGCTCCATGCGTTTTGCCGTCGCCTTGCTCAGCCTATTGGGCGTGGCTTCGATTATCGGTACGGTCTTGCAGCAAAACCAGCCACAAGTTGATTATTTGGTGAAATTCGGCCCGTTTTGGTCGCAGATTTTCGGTTTTTTGGGTCTGTACGACGTGTACGCCTCGGCGTGGTTCGTTGTCATCATGATGTTTTTGGTGATTTCCACCGGATTGTGCCTGATTCGCAATGTTCCGCCGTTTTTGCGCGAGATTCGTTCGTTCCGTGAAAACGCGAAGGAAAAATCGCTGGCGGCAATGCGCCATTCCATCGTTTTAGACGGACAGGTGACGCCCGAAATCGCGCAACGGTATTTGGAAGTACAAGGCTATGGCTGCAAAACCGTTACGCGTGAAGACGGTTCGGTTTTGGTGGCGGCGAAAAAAGGCGCGATGAACAAATGGGGCTATATCTTTGCCCATGCCGCGCTGATTGTGATTTGTTTGGGCGGTTTGATAGACAGCAATATCCTGCTGAAAATCGGTATGCTCACCGGACGAATCGTGCCCGACAATACGGCGGTTTACGCCAAAGACTTTAAGCCAGAAAGCGTGTTGGGTGAATCCAACCTGTCGTTTAGGGGCAATGTCAATATCGCGGAAGGGCAGAGCGCGGACGTGGTGTTTCTGAATGCGGATAACGGCATGCTGGTGCAAGACCTGCCGTTTTCGGTTAAATTAAAGAAATTCCATATCGACTTTTACGATACCGGTATGCCGCGTGATTTTGCCAGTGACTTGGAAGTAACGGACAAGGCAACCGGAAAAGTCAGCGAACACACCATCCGCGTCAACCATCCTTTGACGCTGCACGGTATCACGGTTTATCAGGCAAGTTTTGCCGACGGCGGCTCTGACTTGACGTTTAAAGCGTGGAATCTGGCTGATGCCGACCGTACTCCAGTTAAGCTCAAAGCGACTTCCATGCGCGAGTTTCCGCTGGATTTGGGCAAGACTTCTTATAAACTGGAATTTGACCAGTTTACTTCGATGAACGTCGAAGACATGAGCGAGCCGTCTGAAAAAGAGCAAAACCTGAAATCCGCCCTCAACGATGTTCGCTCCGTCCGTCAAGAAGGCAAAAAATACACCAATATCGGCCCGTCTATCGTTTACCGTATCCGCGACAAAGCAGGGCAGGCGGTCGAATATAAAAACTATATGTTGCCGGTAAAACAAGATGAAGACTATTTCTTCATTACCGGCACACGCAGCGGCTTGGCACAGCAATACCGCTGGTTGCGCATTCCGATGGATAAAAACGGCCAAATCGACACCTTTATGGCTTTGCGCCAATATCTGAAAGACGATGCGGCACGCCGTAAAACCGTTGCCAACGCCGTTAAAGGCGCGCCTGCCGAAATCCGTGAGCAATTTATGGCGGCAGCGGAAAACACCTTGTCGATTTTTGCCAAAGGCGGCTATTTGGCTTTGGACGAATTTGTTACCACCAACATTCCGAAAGAGCAGCAGGAAAAAATGCAGGGCTATTTCTATGAGATGCTCTATGGTGTGATGAATGCCGCTTTGGAAGATACGATCAGCACATACAATCTGCCGGCTTGGCCGCAGGATGAAAAACGCAACCGCTTCCTGCTGCATGCAATGGATGCTTACACCGGTTTGACCGAATATCCCGCGCCGATGCTGCTGCAACTGGAAAGTTTTACCGAAGTGCGCTCTTCCGGCCTGCAGATGACCCGTTCGCCGGGCGCATTCTTGGTGTATTTGGGTTCGGTATTGCTGGTGTTGGGTACGGTGTTTATGTTCTATATTCGTGAAAAACGTGCTTGGCTGCTGTTTTCAGACGGCCGTATCCGTTTTGCCATGTCTTCCAGCCGCAACGAACGCGACTTGCAGAAAGAATTTCCGCAACACACACGGCAATTGCAGCAGCTTGCCAAGGATTTGAACCATGAATAACAAACATCAGGCCTTGCCCGAGCATGAGCTTCTGACACACAAATCATTTATCCGAAACCTTAACCTTTTCGACTGGGCGTTCGCGCTGCTGATTGCAATCGGTGCGTTTATTGCCCAAACCCAGGCCGGTCTGCACATGGACATCTACGAAATGGCGATTTTGTGGGTGAGTGGCGGTATTGCCGTTTTTCTGGGTTGGTTTTTCAAACCGATGCGCTGGTTTATCCCTTTGGGCGTGTGCTTGGCGTATTTGGCCGTTGATTTGTATGGTGGCGACATCAAACACGCAGACGGCTTCCTGCTCAAATACCTGTTAAGCAGCCAGTCGGCGATTATGTGGCAATGCGCGTTTGTGTTCTTCGCCTTGTTTGCCTATATCGTCGGCGCAATAGCGGCGGTGCGCAAAAATGTGCCGTCCAATACGCTTTTGGGCATGGGTACCGTGTTTGCGTGGGTTTCCGCGGTGGCGGGCTTTGTCGGCTTGCTGGTGCGCTGGCATGAAAGCTATCTGCTGCGTCCCGATGCCGGCCATATTCCGGTTTCCAACCTTTACGAAGTATTCATCTTGTTCTTGGTCATTACGGCGCTGATGTACCTCTATTACGAAGGCCGTTTTGCCGTACAAAAACTAGGCGGCTTCGTCTTCAGCTTTATGGCGATTGTGGTCGGATTTGTCTTGTGGTACAGCGTTTCACGCGAAGCGCATGCCATTCAGCCGCTGATTCCTGCGTTGCAGTCTTGGTGGATGAAAATCCACGTTCCGGCCAACTTTATCGGCTACGGCGCATTCTGTATCGCCGCCATGCTGGGTATTGCCGAACTGTTGGCACTCAGAAAAGAAGATGCAGGCAAAAAATCATGGCTGCCGCAATCTCAAGTCATTGAAGAAGTCATGTACAAAGCGATTGCTGTCGGTTTCCTGTTTTTCACCATCGCCACCATCCTCGGCGCATTGTGGGCAGCCGATGCGTGGGGCCGCTATTGGAGCTGGGACCCGAAAGAAACTTGGGCGTTTATCGTTTGGCTGAATTACGCTGTCTGGTTGCATTTGCGGCTGGTGGCAGGCTGGCGCGGCAGGGTGTTGGCTTGGTGGGCGGTCATCGGCTTAATCATTACCGCCTTTGCCTTTATCGGCGTAAATATGTTCTTGAGCGGCCTGCATTCTTACGGCACTTTGTAAGCAGCCTATCCCGCACTTTATTTCAGACGGCCTTTTTCCGTTTTCGGAGAAAACGCCGTCTGAATCGTTTTTAATCATTTTTTCAGACGGCCTCAAACCATGTTGGTATTAGGAATTGAATCATCTTGCGACGAAACCGGTGTTGCGCTCTACGATACCGAGCGCGGCCTGTTGGCGCATCATTTGCACACACAAATGGCGATGCACGCCGAATATGGCGGCGTTGTCCCTGAATTGGCCAGCCGCGACCATATCCGCCGTGTCGTACCGTTGACGCAAGGTTGCTTGAAGGAAGCAGGCGTAGGCTATGCCGATATTGACGCGGTTGCCTTTACGCAAGGCCCGGGTTTGGGCGGCGCATTGCTGGCCGGTTCAGGCTTCGCCAATGCATTGGCGTTTGCCATCGGCAAGCCCGTTATCCCCGTTCATCATCTTGAAGGCCATTTGCTCTCGCCCTTGTTGGCAGACGACAAGCCTGAATTTCCATTTGTCGCTTTGCTGGTGTCGGGCGGACATACGCAATTTATGGCTGTACGCGGTATCGGCGATTACACCTTGCTGGGTGAGAGCGTGGATGATGCGGCAGGCGAGGCGTTTGATAAAACGGCCAAACTTTTGGGTTTGCCTTATCCCGGCGGTGCCAAATTGTCCGAGCTGGCCAAACTCGGCACACCTGATACTTTCACGTTCCCACGCCCCATGCTCCATTCGCACGATTTGCAGATGAGCTTTTCCGGTTTGAAAACTGCCGTTTTGACCGCAGTCGAAAAAGTCCGCGCCGAAACCGGCAGCGATGAAATTCCGGAACAGACGCGTAACGACATTTGCCGCGCTTTCCAAGATGCGGTGGTCGATGTGTTGGCGGCCAAAGCCAAAAAAGCGTTGTTGGATACCGGCTTCAGGACTTTGGTAGTTGCCGGCGGTGTGGGTGCAAACTGGAAACTGCGTGATGAATTTTCACGCTTAACCGTTAAAATGCCGTCTGAAAAAGGCAAACCCAAACCGCAGGAAGAAAAAATCAATGTTTATTTCCCGCCGATGGCATATTGCACCGACAACGGCGCAATGATTGCCTTTGCCGGCGCGATGCGTCTTGCCGAACGTCAGGCTGTCGGCGCATTCAATGTCAAGCCACGCTGGCCACTGTCGGATATTGTGAAGCAGGGCTGATGCATTAGACTGCTTCGATGCAATGAAAGGCCGTCTGAAATGACGAATTTATCCAAAGGTTTGCTGGCGGCCATAACGTCCAATGTGTTGTTTGCCATGCTGTTTCTGTACGGCGTATGGATGCAGCCGATGAGCGGCACGGAAATTTTTGCATGGCGTATGGTGGCGATGCTGTCGGCTTTATGCGTACTGATGACGATGGTCAACGGTTGGCAGGCGGCTGCGCGGTTTGTGATCAATATCGGCCGTGATTGGAAGCGATGGCTGTTGATTGTATTGCCGACGCCGATATTTGCCAGCCAGTTGTGGCTGTTTGTCTGGGGGCCGGTCAACGGCGAAGGCGTAAACGTGGCGATGGGCTATTTTCTGTTCCCATTGTCTATGATGCTGGGCGGACGGATTTGGTTTAAAGAGCGTTTAAACCGATTGCAGACGGTTGCCATTGCATTGGCATGTGCAGGCGTAGCATGTGAATTGGTACGGTCGGGTGCGTTTTCGTGGACGACTGTATGGGTGTTTGGTACTTATCCGTTTTATTATTTGTTGCGCCGAAAACTGGGTGTGCCTTCTTTAATCGGATTGACGTTTGATTTGTTGATGATTATGCCATTTGCGTTGGCGTATATTATATTTGCAACGGATACGCCGGCGATGATAGCGGCCAAACCGGTTTTAATCTTCTTTATTGTGTTGCTGGGCTTCAATAGCGCAATATCCATGCATTTGAATTTGAAGGCAAATCAGTTGCTGCCGGTTGCAGTGTTCGGTATGTTGAGCTATTTGGAACCTGTGTTGCTCTTTATCGTGTCGATTGTGTGGCTGGGCGAGCCGGTACAAAAAGGTGCATTGATCGGCTATGGCCTGATTTGGTCGGGATTATGCGTGATGATAGCCAATGGCTTGTTGGGAATGAAGAAAGAAAAGAAATTGGCTAAAGCTTGATGATAGATTAAGGCCGTCTGAAAACTGAGTTGAACAATATTTTCAGACGGCCTTTGATATTGAAAGGGACGTATCGGATGCGTCCCTTTTGTTTTACCAGCTTTGGGCAATACGGTCGGCTTCTTGCAGGCGTTTGACTGTGCCGACGTCCAACCAAAGGCCGTTGTGATGTTCACCGCTGATTTGGTTTTGGCTCATGGCTTGACGCAACAGTGGGGCAAGTTTGGCAGCTTGGTGCGCCGGGGTATCTTTGAAAAGCGCAGGATGATAGACACCTACGCCGCTGAAAGTCAGGGCTTGGCCGTCTGTGGATGAGGCGGAAACCAGGCCGTCTGAAAGCAGGCCGAAGTCGCCTTCGGGATGATGGGGCGGATTGTCCACCAGCCACAAATGGGCGAGAAGGTTGTGTTCCTGCATACGCTTGGCAGCCAGTTGTGCAGCTTGGAAATCAATGTCGGTCAATACGTCGCCATTGACGACCAAAAACGGCTCGTCGCCCAAAAGAGGCAGGGCGGTGGCAATGCCGCCAGCGGTTTCCAGACCTCCGGCGCGTTCGGGAGAATAGGCAATGCGCACGCCGTAGTCTGAACCGTCTTTCAAGGTATCTTCGATTTGCTGGCCAAGCCAGGCATGGTTGATGACGATTTCAGTGAATCCGGCCTGTTGCAGGCGGCGCAAGTGCCAACCGATAAGCGGCGTGCCAGCTACTTCGAGTAAGGGTTTGGGCGTGTGGTCGGTCAGGGGGCGCATGCGTTCGCCGCGACCGGCGGCCAGGATCATTGCTTTCATGGGTGTGCCTATAATGTGTGAAACAGAAAAGGTCTCAGGCCGTCTGAAAAATGAAACCGATGTTTCAGACGGCTGAGACCTTTATTTATGCCAAATATTTGAATTGCCTACGGAAATACAGCAATGCCGGTGCTTGCGTGTCGGTATTGCGGATTTCATTGAGCTGAACGAAAAAGACGTAATGCGTGCCGATTTCGCGTTGATCAACAATGCTGCCGTGCAGGTGCGCCAGCGCGCCTTCGACTTCGAGCTGCCCGGTTTGCCCTCTATGCCAAATATGGTATTCGAAGCGTTCTTCGGGTGAGAGGTCGGTCAGTCCGGCAAAGTGTTCGGCGATATCCTGCTGGCTGTCGTTGAGCGTGTTGATGCACAAATCATGGTTGCCTTGCAGGATGGGAATGATGGCGGATTGGCGGTTGATGCACAGCATGACCGTCGGTGGCTCGTCGGTAACGGCAGTGACGGCAGTCATGGTAATGCCATAGCGTCCTGCTTCGCCGTCTGTCGTAATAACATGCACGCCGGCGGCACAGGAGGCCATGGCATCTCGAAATGATCTCTTGAGTGTGTGTGTTGAGTCTGTCATCCGGCTTTCTTTATTTTAATGCCTGTTCGATTTTTGCCAGCTCTGCCAAGAGTTCTTTGAGTTGTGCCATTTTTTCTTTGGATAGAACTTTTTCAATCGCATCGTAGCGTTCGTCAACCAATGCACCGATGGATTCATAGAGTTTCTCACCTTCAGGCGTCAGTTTCAGGTAGACACGGCGTTGGTCGTTGGAAGGCTTCAGGCGGACGGCCAAACCTGCTTTTTCCAAGCGGGTCAGAATGCCGGTCAGACTGGGGCGAAGGATGCAGGCCTGATTGGCCAAATCTTGAAAGTCGAGTGTGCCGTTTTCCGCTAAGAGCCGGATGATACGCCATTGTTGGTCGGTAATATTGGCTTGGTTCAGAATAGGGCGGAATTGGGTCATCAATGCTTCCCGCGCCTGAATCAGACCGATATTGATAGATGCATGTTTAGATTGGTTGGGCATTACTAAGTCTCCGGTGTTATCAAAAATCAAACCGTTGAAGCGTGAGGTAGATTGATAAAGGCGAATATTGCTGTTTTAAGTCTGCCGTCGGCAGCCGGGTTTATGGGAACAAAAGCATCACTGCCACAATATTAGATGAAGATCTCTAACAGTTTGTTTTGATAATAATGTTTCCAATTGTTCTTATGGTTATATCTTAGTCTATTTTCCTTATAATCTCAACAAAATCATATGTTATTGGGAAAGAGATAGTTTATTTATTTATGAAATCGAATTGGTTGAATATATTCAGGTGAAATTATTCTTTAGATTTTCTATTTTTGGTGGATTTTCAATGAATTTAGCTGAAGATATTTGCCAAGTAAATTCTGATTTTTAATCCGATATAACTGGAAAGTCCAGATGTGTGATGAATCATTTTGCCATCTTTTAATATGATAATGGTCGGCGTGACGGCTATGTTCCATTTTTGAGCCATCAGGCCGTCTGAATCATTGAAGTTTGGAAAGGATAGATTGTTTTGTTGCATATGGTGGGTAATGTCCGCATCGCTTCCGGAGCGCAAGGCTATGCCCAGTGTTGGGATATTGTCTTGGTGCAGCTTTTCTATGGTGGACGATGTGTATGAACAAATACGACACCAGCTGCCCCAAAAATAAACGACGGCAACTCGATTTTGGCTGAAGGATTGAAGGGAAGTGGTTTGCCCATCAGTTAAAGTCAGTGTTTGTGCTGCCGACTGCAAGGGTTGGTCAGGCTTGCGCACCCAGTCGACAATCAGGGATAAGAAGATGAAGATAATCACAGCCTGAAGCAATGATTTGGCGTAGTGGAGCAGGGTTTTCATCATATATTGCGTGGTATTGGATTATTGTTTTATAAATGAAAAAAGCCTTGCAGAGCAAGGCTTTTTGATTCGATTCTGAAAACGTATTAACGTTTGGAGAATTGTTTTGCGCGACGTGCTTTGCGCAAACCTGGTTTTTTACGTTCAACTTCACGAGCATCGCGAGTAACGAAGCCTGCTTGAGACAGAGCTGGTTTCAGAGCTGCGTCGAAGTCGATCAGGGCGCGGGTGATGCCGTGACGGATAGCGCCGGATTGACCGGTTTCGCCACCACCGGTTACGTTAACTTTGATGTCGAAAGATTCGGCATTTTCAGTCAGAACCAGAGGTTGACGTACAACCATGCGGCTGGTTTCACGTGCGAAGAATTCGTCAACGGGACGGCCGTTTACGATGATTTGGCCGGTACCTTTAGTCAAGAATACACGAGCCACTGAACTTTTGCGGCGGCCTGTGCCGTAGTAGTATTTACCGTTCATGTCGTGTCCTTATTATTTCAGTTCCAAAACTTTAGGTTGTTGTGCAGCGTGGCCGTGTTCGGCGCCGGCGTACACTTTCAGTTTTTTGATCATGGCGTAGCCCAGAGGACCTTTAGGCAACATGCCTTTTACGGCTTGTTCCAAAGCGCGGCCTGGGAATTGCTCTTGCATTTCGCGGAAAGTACGCTCGTAGATGCCGCCTGGGAAACCAGAGTGACGGAAGTATTTTTTGTCTTCGAATTTAGCACCGGTCACGCGCAGTTTGTCTGCGTTGATGACGATGATGTAGTCGCCGGTATCAACGTGAGGGGTGTATTCGGGTTTGTGTTTGCCGCGCAGACGGTGTGCGACTTCGGCTGCGACACGACCCAGAACTTTGTCTTCTGCGTCAATGACGAACCATTCGCGCTTCACCTCGTGGGGTTTTGCAGAGAAGGTTTTCATGGTTGGAATCCAGATATATATAGAAAGTTATGGATTTTAAAGAGGAGATTGGCTTTTGTCAATCTTAATTGAACGTGTTTGATGCATGAATATGCGGTTTTTTCAGACGGCCGGAAATCTTTACGAAAGTCTTTACTTAGAAAGGGGAAAGCCACACCTGTCGGTATGGCTTTTTTAGGGAATCCCCACGAGTGCCGTTTAGGCTGAATCCGCTTGAACCTTGCTGACAAGGCGGTCACCTCGGGTAGTTTCGGGTGCGTCCGACAAACGGACGCTCGCGCCCACTACAGCTCCCGGCAACCTAAAGCGAACGTATTGGTTCAAAGGAATATATGCCTTCGCGAACACCGCAGGGAAAAGGGGGAAATCAGTTTTGCTCCAAGCGCGCCAGTGCTTTTTGGCACGCGTTGTTCATGTCGGTTATTCTACGCTCAAATTCACCGATTGCCAAATCGTCGTTGAGGGTGGCTTTCAAGAGGTCGTGTACGACGTTGAGGGCTGCCATGACGACGATTTTGTCCGTACCGACGATGCGGCCGCTTTCTTTAATCGCATCGCTTTTTTTGTTGAGCATTTCAACGGCTTGCAGGAGGGTGGCTTTTTCTTCACTCGGCGTGTTGATGGTGAAGTTGACATTTATGATGTCGAGATTGACTTGTTCGATACTCACGGGGCGTCCTTTTATTGTTGTGTTTCTTGGGGCAATCGGGCAATGAGGCTGCGGATTTGGTCTGCACTTTGGGCCAGCGCATTGCGGTAGTTTTCTTTTTCGGCAGTCAGGTTGTCAATTTTGCTTTGCAGGTCTTCTTTGAGTTTGCCGACTTGAACCAGCAAGGCTTCGCTGAGTTCGTCAATGGCTGCTTCGTGTTGGTTTTTTTGTTGCTCTTGCTCGAGTTTGAGTCTGTCGATTTCTTCGTTGAGGCGGCGGTTTTCTGAAACCAGCGTTTCAAATTTTTGGACAAGTTGGTAAACGTTGATTTCCAGATTGTTCAGTGATTGGTTCATGTATTTCCCTTCAGACGGCCTTATGGCCGTCATATTGTGTGTCAGGCCGTCTGAACGGCAGACGGCGCGACCGTTTATTCGAAGCGCGCGCTTCGTTCCATCAGTCGTTCAACGACTTGCTGCGGGGTCATTTCTTTGCGGATGAGTTGCAGCAGGGTTTGAGTGATGGGCATATCGATTTGGTATTTGGCGGCGGTGTTGAAGACTTCTTCAATGGTGCTGACGCCTTCGGAAACGTGGCCGATTTCGACAAGCACTTGATGCAACTCTTTGCCCTCTGCGAGGCCGAGGCCGACGCGGCGGTTGCGCGAAAGTGCGCCGGTACAGGTCAGGATAAGGTCGCCGATGCCTGCCAAGCCCATCATGGTTTTGGGTTGCGCGCCCATGGCGATGGCGAGGCGGGTGATTTCGGCAAGACCGCGTGTTACTAAGGCTGCGCGTGCATTGAGGCCGTATTCGAGGCCGTCTGAAAGGCCGGTGGCAATCGCCATGATGTTTTTAACAGCACCACCCACAGCGACGCCGATGACGTCGGTGCTGCCGTACAGGCGCATTACGTTGGTGTTCAGGTGGGCAGTGGTTTCTTCCACCCAGTCTTTGTTTTCGGAAGCAAGCACGATGGCGCAAGGCAGTTGGGCTGCAAGTTCTTGGGCAAAGCTCGGACCTGAGAGAACGCCGATTTTTTTATTGTTAGGCAGGACTTCTTTCAGTACTTGGAAAGTCAGAAGGCCGGTATCTTGTTCAAAACCTTTGCAGGCGGCGAGAACGGGAATATCGGCGGCGTTATGCTGTTTGAGCAGCTCGGCGCTGCTTCTGAGGCCGGCTACGGAGGTAACGATCAGGGCAAGTTGGCTGTCTTTCAGCGCTTCGCCCAAATCGGCGTGAACGGTCAGGGACTCAGGGAAAGGGAAGCCGGGCAGGCCGCGTTTGTTTTCGCGATCTGCTTGCAGGGTGCGGATTTGGTCGGGATTGCGTGTCCAAAGGGCAACTTCATTGTTGTGGTGCGCAAAGTGCAACGCGAGAGCTGTACCCCACGAACCTGCGCCGATGACGGTAATTTTCATGTTTCTCTTCCATATGGGAATGGGGCTTACTTTAAAACAAACGGCTTTTGGGTGCAAGGGCGGCGTTTGTGAAAAATATTTTGTGCCGTTTAAAAAGCCTTAGGCCGTCTGAAAGTTCAGACGGCCTGCTTCGGTTTATGATTTATTGTTACCGGAATGGTAGGCATCGTAGGCGTAGTAGTCGTAGCTGTTGTTGGCTTCGCGCTTCATACCGTTGAGGACGACACCTTTGATGTTGATGTGGTTTTGTTTGAGGCGTTCGACGCTGGCCTCAAGCTCTCGTGCACGCGTGTGCGCATAACGGCTGATCATCAGGACGGTGCCTGCATGTTGGCCGATGATGACGGCGTCGGTCACGGCCAATACGGGCGGCGTGTCCAAGATGACGTAGTCGTAGCGTTGGCTAGCGTTGGCAAGCAACTCGTTGAAACGGTTGTCCATCAAAAGCTCAGACGGATTGCTAGGATAGCTGCCGCTGCTGATGAGGTGGAGGTTTTCAATGCCGGTTTCTTGTACGGCTTTAGCCGGAGCTGCTTTGCCGTTGAGGATGTCAGACAAGCCGAACTCGGGGGTAAGGCTGAAGAGTCGGTCGAGGTAGCCTTTGCGCATATCGGTATCGATAAGCAGAACGCGTTTGCCCGACTGCGCCATTACGGTGGCGAGGTTGGCGGAGATAAAGGATTTACCTGCTTCAGGCGAGGCACCGGTAATCATGAGGACGTTGTTAGGCGCGTCCAGCATGGAGAAGTAGATATTGGTGCGCAGGGCGCGGATGGCTTCGACGGCCGTGTCGGTACGGTCTTCGCTGGCCAGCAGATAGTTGGAACGGCCGCCGGTTTTCTTGAATTTGCTTTTGAAGAAGTCGCGTTTTTGCTGGGTTTTGGAGTGCGGAACAAGAGCGACGACTTCCAAATTGAGGTTTTCGATTTCTTCGGATGAAGTAATGCCGTTTTTCATGCGGTTGCGAATCATCAGCCACAAAGCGGTCAATGAACCTGCGGCAAGTGCGCTCAGGAGCGTGATGACGGCTTTGCGCGGGGCAACGGGGTTTTCAGGGACATAGGCATAATCGACGATGCGGACATTACCTTGCGCACTGGCTTTCATGATGTTGAGTTCTTGTTGTTTGCTCAACAGTTGGACGTAGGTAGCCTGGTTGGTTTCTACGTCGCGGGTCAGGCGGATAACTTCTTGTTGGGTATTCGGCAACTCAGCAATTTGTTGGTTGATTTTGTTTTTAGCACGCTCGAGAACGGCAAGTTTGTCCAATACGGCTTTATAGGAAGGGTGTTCCGGCGTGTACAGCTCGGCCAAACCTGCTTCTTCGGTTTTGAGCAGGGTAATTTGGGTTTCGATGCCGGTCAGGCTTTCCAATGCGCCTTTGGACTCGAGTGGAATGTCGAGGGAGCCTGATTGTTGGCGGTAGGCATTGAGTTTGTTTTCAGCGTCTTGCAAGGTTTCTTTCAAGCGTGGCAATTCTTCGCTGATGAAGGCCAAACCGCTGGATGCAACTTGGACGTCGCGTTCGCGGTTTTGCGCAACGTAGTTGTCGGCAATGCTGTTGAGGATGACACTGGTACGTTTAGGGTCAGTGCCGGTAAAGGTAAGGTTGATGATGGGGCTGGTTTTACCTTTGCTGATGACCGCCAGTTTGTTTTGGATGTTTTCGATGGCGCTGATGCGCGAGAACTTGGTCAACGCAAATTCTTGACCCGGATTGGCTAAGATTTGATCGATTTTGAGGGTGGTTTGATTGTTGATTTTCAGAGGTACGCCGACCTTGCCTTCTACAACGCGTTTGTCAGGCAGGGTAAGGGTATAGGCTTTGTTGCTCTTGGCGGTCAGCGTGAAGGTTTTGTTGAACCATTCGTCTTGTACGGTAAAGCTGCCGACGGTCAGTTTGGGATCAGGGTCGCCGCTGACGTTGTGCATCAGGCTGCCGATAACGGGTGTGTATTTGGCTTTGACTTCTTGGTCAAGCTGAAGGTTGTCAACGGTTTTACCCAGTACCAAGCGTGATTGAACCAGCTCGACTTCTGCTTCAGACGGCGTGGTTTGGTTGTTGAAGATGCTGTTGATTTCGGTCAGGATTTGGTTTTGTCGCGTTTCAATTTCCAGCATGGCGTCGGCACGGTATTGCGGAGTGGATGCCAGGCTGAAGGCTGCGCCAAGAATGCCGCCTGCAAGCAGGGCGGCGAGGATTTTGTATTTATTTGTCCAAATTACGCGCAGCTGTTGGCCGAAGTCGATTTCGTCGTTGTCTGCGCTGTAAGGTGTGTAGGTCGTTTTTTTCATTGCTTGCTTTCTTGTTCATGCCGGTTTTATACCGGTTGAGTTTTTCCGTTTAGTTTGGTTTTCCAAGTGTCTGCGGCAGCATTGAGCTGTTCAAAAACGGCTTCAAACATTTCGCTGCTTTGTTTGTATGGGTCAGGTATGGTTTTTTTAGGCAACCATTGGGCAAACAGCATGGTTTTGCTGCGTGCCGGCGGATGGATGTCGGCCACCATATCGATTTGACTGGGCTCCATGACGAGAATCAAATCGGCCTGTTCGCACATCGGGGCGGTCAGTTGGCGTGGCGTATGGCCTGCAACGATGACGCCGTGTTTGAGTGCGGTTTTAATGGCCTGGAAATCGGCATCCTTACCTGCCAGTGCTTTTATGCCGGCGCTGTTGATTTGATGGCCGGGTAGTTTTTTCTGCATGATCCGCTCTGCAGTGGGGGAGCGGCAGATGTTGCCTAGGCAGACGATGAGTATGTTGTGGTACATGATATTGTTTTCGGTTTATGGCCTGAAAAAAACGTGAGTCAGACTATAAGATACTGCTTTTCCGTTTGTGCGGTGTGTACGGCTTTTGTATGCCGTTTATGTAATTAGCTTGGATTGTGCGTGATTTTGTATCCTGCTGTCAAACAAGGGTCTGACAGCAGGAACCACTGTTTATCTAAACGTATTGTCGAGGGTGTTGACGTTGCTGATGGAGTTGGTAATTTGTGACATTACGCGGTTCCAACGGGTAACCGGGGCGGCGGTAACGTAAACGGTATCTTCCGAACGCAGTTTGAATTCGCTGCCCAATGCGTAAGAAGTCGCATCTTTCAGGTTGAGCTGATAGATGTGGATAGGTTTGGCCGCGTCTTCTGGTGCGCGGCGGATTACGAATACGCCGGTTGCGTCAGCATAGTTTTGGTTCATACCGCCGACTTCTCCGAGCGCTTGGGTCAGGTTGAGGCCGTGATTGCCGATCGGCAGTGTGGCTTGTTTGCCGACTTCGCCCATGATGTAGATTTTGTTGTTGCTGCTGTTAGGAACGTAAACGATGTCGCCATGGCTGAGAAGATGGTTTTGCGACATATCACCGTATTGCAGCATGTCTTGCAGGGAGATGGTGCGGTCGACGCCGTTGTGCGTCCATTTGATGTGTTGGGTGTCGGCACTTTGGGTAACGCCGCCTGCTTGGTTGATGGCATCCAAAATGGTCATCGGGATATTGGTAATCGGCAGTTGACCTGCTTGATTGATGGCACCGGATACTGAAATGCGTTGCGAACGGAATTCGGTAACGTTGATGGCTACTTGAGGGTTTTTGATGTAGCGTTTCAGAAGGTTGGTCAGGGTGTTTTGCAATTCGTCCAAAGTTTTGTCTTTGGCTTGAATTTTGCCTGCCAGCGGGTAAGTAATATAACCGCCCTCATCTACCCAGGCCCCGCGGCTGACTTGGTTGGTTTGCGGGTTGCTTTGCTGGATAGGGGAGTTAAGGTCGGAGTGCGCCCAAACCATGATATTGAGGACGTCGCCGCTGCCGATGCGGTAGCGGTAAGCGCTTTTGCTTTGCTCCAAACCTTGGTTGTTTTGGGAAAGTACAGGCGGCTTACGCATTTTTTCAATCAGGTTGGGCGTGATGGGGTAAACGGCAACGCGGCTGTCGAGGTTGGTGTCGGCTGCGGTGTCGGTATCGGTGTAAACAATGGTTTTGGTTCTGGTTTTGATGGTTGAACCAGGAATGACTGTCGTGCTGTTACAGGCAGTCAGTGCGAATAGAGTAAGCAGGGAGAGCGTTTTTTTCATGTAGTAGTCCTTGCGGGATGGTGTCCGGGCCGTCTGAAAATGTTCAGACGGCCTTATTGTTTTGTTGCCAAACCAAGTCGCAGATACCGTCTTTAGATACGAAGCCTGTCGGTGCGCGCAGCAGAAGCTGGCGCAGGCTGTTTTGGTCGCTTTGGAGACAGGCAGTATGGAGTTCCGACAGTATGTCAGATAATTGCGTCCATGGAAGCATTACTTCACTGGCGGTCATAATACGGGGATGAGTGGTTTTTTGTACCTCGTTGCCGATGAGCAGTTCTTCATAAAGTTTCTCGCCCGGGCGCAGGCCGGTAATCTTGATTTCGATGTCGCCGTGTGGGTGTTGCTCGTCTTTGACTTTGAGGCCACTGAGGACAATCATTTGACGGGCAAGGTCGATGATTTTGACGGATTCGCCCATGTCGAGGACGAATACGTCGCCGCCTTTACCCATTGCACCGGCTTGGATAACCAGTTGCGCTGCTTCGGGAATGGTCATGAAGTAGCGGGTAATGTCTTGATGGGTCAGGGTAATCGGACCGCCTTCAGCAATTTGTTTTTCAAATACAGGGACAACGGAGCCGGACGAACCCAATACATTGCCGAAACGTACCATGCAGAAGCGTGTTTTTTGTTCCGGCTCGGCGGCAAGGGCTTGCAGGCAGAGTTCGGCCATGCGTTTGCTGGCGCCCATAGTGTTGGTCGGTCGGACGGCTTTGTCAGTGGAAATCAAAACAAAGGTGGAAACGCCCGCATCTACGGCGGCCTGCGCGCAGCAGAGTGTGCCGAACACGTTGTTTTGAATGCCTTCGATGGTGTTAAACTCAACCATAGGGACGTGTTTATAGGCTGCGGCATGATAGACGGTGTCGACGTGATAGGCCTTCATGATGCTGCTAAGGCGTTCTTTGTTTTGAACCGAGCCCAAAAGCGGTACGACTTCGACTTGGCTGCCTTGCGCGGCTTGGGTTTCGCGCAATTCTTTGTCTATGCTGTACAGGGCAAACTCGGACAATTCAAACAACAGCAGTTTGGTCGGACGGCAGTTGAGAATCTGACGGCAAAGTTCGGAGCCGATAGAGCCGCCTGCGCCGGTCACCATCACGACTTTATTGCTGATGTCGGCGCTCATTAATTCAGGGCGTGGTGCTACAGGGGCGCGGCCGAGCAAATCGACCACAGAGATTTTTTTCAATGAGCTGACGTTGATTTTGCCGTCGACCAAATCTTTCATGCCCGGAATGGTCAGGACTTCGCATTTGTATGCTTCGAGGCGGCGGATGATGTCTTTGCGTTCTTCCGGCGTAGAACTTGGAATCGCCAGCAGAATTTTACGGACGCCGTAGCGGCTGATCAGCATCGGGATTTCGTTGGGGTTGTAGACGGCAAGATCATAGATGACGGTACGTTGGATTTTTGGGTTGTCATCGACAAAGGCAATGGCCGAGTATTCGTTAACCTGTTTGATGGCTTCCAACAACTGGCGGCCGGATTGGCCTGCACCGTAGATGATGACGGGTGTCATTTGTTTACGGTGATGATCGGTCAGAATCGCACGCAGGATCATGCGCGAGCTGGTTACGCCGACCACTAAGACCAAGAAATAGACAATGGGCAGGGCAAGGTGCAGTTTTTGTTCAAAAATCAGGGTGGTCAGGCAGAACAAGACCGCTGAAATGATGCTGCCGAATGCGGCGGCGGTCAGGACGCGGATGCTGACGAAGCGCGTGACGGCGCGATAGAGGCCGATACGGATGAAAAGGATGATGGTCAGCACAGCGGTACTGCCGAAAGCCAGCCAGTTGGCGATACTCAGCCATTCGTCGGAATATTGCACTTTGAGGCTTTGGGCAAACCAAAATGCCACGAATATCATCAAGATATCGTGGATGACGAAGAAGGTTTTTTTAAGGTTGCGCGGCAGAGCCAGCAGGGTTTCCAAGTTCATTTTATATTTCTTGTGTCTGAGTGTTGTAATGTGGCTTGGTACGGATTGTTTGAAGCAGGCTGTTTTATTTTTTTCAGACGGCCTGAAGTCGCAGGCCGTCTGAAAATGATTATGCCGTGGCTTCAGTCAATACGGCTTCGATGTTTTCTTTGCAGAACGCAATTTCTTCATCGGTCAGGGTTGGGTGTACTAAGAACATCAGGCTGGTGTCGCCCAACACTACAGCGTTTTTTAAACGCTCTTTCGGACGCCAAGGCGTGTCGTCGAAGGCTTTTTCCAAATACACCTCTGAGCAGCTGCCTTGATAGCATGGGACTTTGCGTGCGTTCAGTTCGTTGACGATGCGGTCGCGCGTCCAGCCGTCTTTCAGGTGTTCGGGTTTGACGAAAACATAGAACTTGTATTGCGCGTGTTCAATGTAGTCGGCAACTTCAACCAAACGGATGCTGGCAAATTTGCCCAAGCTTTCAGCCAGTTTGGCGGCGTGAGCTTGGCGGCGGGCAGTCCATTCGTGCATACGTTTGAGCTGGATGCGGCCGATGGCCGCCTGCATTTCCATCATACGCCAGTTGGTGCCGAAGCTTTCGTGCAGCCAGCGGAAGCCGGGGGCGTGTTCGCGGTGGTACACGGCGTCATAGCTTTTGCCGTGGTCTTTGTACGACCACATTTTGCTCCACAGCTCTTTATCGTTGGTAGTTACCATGCCGCCTTCGCCGCCGGTAGTCATGATTTTGTCTTGGCAGAACGACCATGCGCCGACATGTCCGATGGAGCCGACGGATTTGCCTTTGTATTTCGCACCGTGCGCTTGGGCGCAGTCTTCGATAACCCACAAGTTATGTTCTTTGGCCAAAGCCATGATGTCGTCCATTTCGGCAGGCATACCGGCAAGGTGAACCACGATGATGGCTTTGGTGTTTGGCGTCAAAGCGGCTTTGATGGTTTCGGCGCTGATGTTTTGGCTGTTTAAATCCACATCGGCGAAAACCGGATTTGCACCGGCGGTCACGATACATGACGCGGAAGCCAAGAAAGTGCGCGAAGTGACAATCACATCATCGCCTTGGCCGATGCCCATTGCTTTGAGGGCTACGTCCAAAGCCAACGTACCGTTGGAAAGGGCGACGGCGTATTGCGTGCCGACAAAGGCAGCAAATTCTTTTTCAAATTCGCGACATTCCGTACCTGTCCAGTAGTTGACTTTGTTGGACAGCAGGACTTTGGAAACGGCATCGGCTTCTTCTTGAGTAAAGCTTGGCCATGGGGAGAGTGATGTATTAAGCATTGGCTTTTCCTGCGAAAAGACTGGTTGAGCCTTTGGGGGCGATTTCTTCCAGCAGCTGGCGGTTGATCAGGGTGTATTTCTGACCGTTGATTTTGACGTATGCGCCGTCGTACGGCGGAAACCAGAACGCGCGGATTTTTTTCTCCACATCGTCGTCGTCGCGGATTTGCTTCATGGCTTCCATTTCGTCACGGCTGACATAGCGGCCACCGATGTTGGGCGTGGTCGGCAATTTGGTTTTCGACTCGATGGCACGGGTGATGATGCGTCGTGCGAAATCTTCCAATGCCTGCATGGTTTTGCGTTCGAGCGATTGGGCAGTTTCTGTTTCAGCGTCGATAGGGAAACGGTCCACTTCGATAATTTCGCCGGTATCGATGGAAGCATCGACGTAGTGGGCGGTATTGCCCCATTCGTTCAGCTCGTCCATGATGGCCAGGTTGTAGCCGCCTGTGCCTTTGTATTCGGGCAACAGCGCAGGGTGAAAGTTGATCGTGCCTAAAGTTGGAATGCTCAGGAATTCATCACGCAGCTTGCGCCAGTAAAGGACGGACAAGCCCAAATCGTATTTCAGACGGCCTTCTCGCATTGCTTCCAAAGCCGTATCGAAGGTGTACAGGGGCAAGCCCAATTCCTGCGCGGCGGCCGTAGTCGGCGAGCCTTGCAGATGGCTGTCGGTTAAGACACCGACGATTTCGATATGGTCTTGTTTGGTCAAAAAACGAAGCAGGTTGGCGGAAACCTGTTTACGACCCATAAATAAGATTTTCATGGAGAAATGTCCCTTATGCATTTGCTTTTTCGGTGGCGGAAGTTGTCAGTGTAGTCAATTCTTCCAGGGTGTTTATCCAAAGGGTGGGCTGGTATTCACGACCGTATTGCTCGGGCTCGGCTTGATGAATATTGTGCGGCTTAGGCATGATGCCTATGGAGAGCCACCCCAGTTTGTTGGGTGCGACAAAATCTTTTTTGATGTTGTCGCCGATGTAGATGAAATGTTTTGCAGCCGGATATTTGTTTTGCAGGAAGACAAAACGCTTATCTTCGGGTTTTTCCGATTGCATGGCTTCCGAAATCAAAATGTCGTCAAACAAATCGGTCAAACCCAAGGCCTGTATTTTCAAACGCTGTGTCAGACTGCGGCCGTCTGTAATCAGGGCGCGTGCGGCAAAAGGGCGCATCAGCTTCCGTAAAAAAGACGGTTCGACATAAGGTCGGATAACAGGCCGGTGTAGTCGATATTGCCACAAAAGTGATTGTTTCTCTAATTCGTTTAATTTGCAATGATGGCACAAATTATCGAGCCAGTCTTTACTTTTATTGTCTGCAATTTCATTTAGTACGTCGGCATCGTATTGCGGGTAAAGCGACGTAATTATCCCTACAACTGCCTGTATTCCGGAGCATTTGTAGTCGTACTCAGAGTAAAGCGTATCGTCAAGATCGAAGACGATGACGGATTCTTCCGGCTTAATCATGTTCTCTTACCAAAACTTTAGCATCGTAACGAAGCATGATTAAATTGTTTTCCCAGTCGTCGGAGAAAGGGATGTCTTGGCCGCCGATGTATTCTTGAATCAGCCAGCCCGGATAGTTGCCGCCTGCGGCGTAAGTCAGCGGGAAACCGCCGCCGAAACGCGGGTTGATTTCCACGCCGTAGGTCGTGTTGTCGGTTTTGCTGACGAAGAATTGCGCGGTAATGCAGCCGCGTGCGCCTTCCAATACGGCCATTTTTTCAATCAGCTCTTCATACAGGGCATTGCGTCGGGTTGCGCCTTTGCTGACTTCTCCGGTGCGCACTTCCAAACGTTCGCGAGGAATGGCGCATTTCAGACGGCCTTGACGGTCGTAATACATATCGACGGTAAATTCGGAGAAAGTATTCTCGATATCGATGTATTGAGCAAACATCATTTTCGGGTCTTCGGTAATATCGACAGTCAAATCAGCCGGTGTGTTGATTTTTTTCGCACCGATGGCGCGGCTGCCGTCATAAGGCTTGGCAAAACATGGGAAAACCAGGCGGTCCCGTTCGTAAATTTCAGGCGAACGGATACTGTATTGTGCAAACAGGCCTGCGGTCAGGCGCTTGTCGCAGCACAGGGTAATCAGCTTTGCATCGGAAATGACAATATGTATTCCTTCAGCTTCAAAACGGTCACGTGCTTCGGCCAGTTTGAGCAGCTCGGTATCGATGGTTGGCACAATCAGACCGATGTCGTGTTGTTGGGCCAGCTCGAGAATGCTGTCAATGTATTCGGCTGCATCGATACGCGGCACACTGAAAGCGCGGTCGGCAACATGGCAGGCAGAAGACATGTGTGGGTTGAGGTCAGTGGCAAAAACGCCGATGCCGTCTGAAAAACGTGCGGCTTCGGTTTGAAAGTCCTGCACCAATTCGACACGGCGACCTGCCGACAGAATCAGTATGTTATTTTTTTTCATCAGTTTTATTACCCGTGAAATAAGGCATGGTGGCTTCTCCTTCGGCTGAGATGCCTTCTTTGACGAAGATTTTTTTAACCGTCAGGAACAAAATTTTGATATCCAGCCAAAAGCTGAAGTTGTCGATGTACCAAACATCGCGGGCAAATTTTTCATCCCATGAAATGGCGTTGCGGCCATTGACTTGAGCCCAACCGGTCACGCCCGGTTTCATTTCGTGGCGGCGGTTTTGGAAGTCGTTGTACAACGGCAGGTAGTGCATCAGCAGCGGACGAGGGCCAACTAGACTCATCTCGCCTTTTAAGACATTCCATAATTCAGGAAGTTCGTCCAAACTGGTGGCACGTAATTTTTTGCCGAAATCGGTCAGGCGTTCGCTGTCGGGCAGCGGGTTGCCGTCTTTATCGACCGCATCGCGCATGGAGCGGAATTTAATCATTTTAAACGGTTTGCCGTCTTTGCCCGGCCGCTCTTGGGTGAAGAAGACAGGTTCGCCCAAGTTTTTGCGAATGAGGTATATCAAAATCAAAAATACGGGCGAGAGGAAAATCAGTCCTGAGGCGGAGGCGACAATGTCAAACAGGCGTTTGAAGAATTTACTCATGGGCTAATCTTTCAATCAGGTTGACGATTTTTTGATACGCCACGTCGCGCTTGAAGCGGCGGACGATTTCGTCGGATTGAACGGGGTCGTTTTTGCGCGCCAGAATGTCTTTGGCGGCTTGGACGAAGCTGTCCACGTCGCCGGAACGGTAGTCCGCGTGCGGCAGCAGGGTGAGGACTTCGGCAACTTCGTAGTTGACCTGGCTGTTCAGAATCGGTTTTTGCAAAGCCATATAGTCGGACAGTTTGTTGGTAATCGACTGCATGGCGTAAGAGTGGATGGCGTTGACGGAAATGTCGCAGCCCTTGGCGACCGACATCATCTCGGCGTAAGGAATGTAGCCGTAAAACTTGATGCCGTCGCAGGCGTATTGTTTGAGCCTGTCCAAATCGGGGCCGCCGCCCATGATGTGCAATTCGACGTTTTCGCCGTCGTCCAACAGCTTGCGAACGCCTTTGCACACGGTTTCCACGTCATAGCTGTAACTGAGCGTGCCCAAGTAGAAGAAACGGGTTTTGCTGTCGCCAAAGTCTTTTGCCGGCGCGGCATCGAGTTTCGGAAAATCCGCACCGATATAGACGACTTCGCCAGGAACGTTCGGATTGGCTTCTTTGGCGCGGTCGAGGTAGGTCTGCGATACGGCGACCAGCGCGTCGGCGTAGCGGTAGGCGCGGTTGGCGCGGGAGGAGAAGGGGAGCAGGTTGTGCGGGATTTTTTTTAAAAACGGCACGACCGAGGAGAAAGATTCAGGCCATACGTCCTGCACGTCGATAATCAGCTTGTAGCCCAAACGCGCTTTGTGTTCGCCTAAAAGCAGGTTGGTGGCGATCAGCGGGTAGGCGGAAAAGACGACGTCTTGCTCGCCGGAGCGGCAGTTGTTCAGCCATTGCTCAAAATGTTTGACGAACACATGATGGCTTTTGACGCGGTCCAGCGATACGTTTTTGCCGTAGCCGCTCTCTTCCAACAGCATGACTTTCAGACGGCCTTGTGAGGCGGCCTCGGCATCTTCGGGCCGTCTGAAAGATTTGTTGTAGTGCTTGAAGTTGCTGGTAATCAGCAACACGTCATGAGACTGCGACAACAGCTCGGCAAGATACCAGAAGCGGTTGAAATGCGGCTCGGACGGCAGCGAGCAATAAGGGGCGACGATGGTAATGTTCATGTTTCAGACGGCCTTACATTTCGTACGCAGCCATGGTGGTGCGGTAGATTTCGTCGTCGGAGCATAAGGTTTCGACATGTTTGTGCAGGGCTTTGCCCATTTGACCGCGCAACTCTGGATGCTTGATGAGTGTATCGACGGCTTCGATAAACGATTCGTCATCGCCAAAAGGAATGCAGTAGCCGGTTTGGCCGGTAATGACCATTTCGGAAATACCCGCCATGTTGTAGGTCACGACAGGCGTGTCGTAAAGGCCGGCTTCCAAAATATTGTTGCCGACACCTGCGCCGTGGTCGCCCACGCAATGTGGCGTGTTCACCAAAATATCGACTTCTTTGAAGTAGCCGGTCAAGTCGCGGACGCCGCCGAGGAAGGTCACTTTGTCTTCAATGCCCAAACGTTTGGCTTGGGCTTTGAGGTTGTCCATTTCTTCGCCGATACCTGCAACGTTGAGGCGTACAGGCATACCGCGGTCAACCATTTTCTTCAAAATATCCAACATCAGATGCACGGCGCGGACGGTGTCCAAGCGGGAAAGCGTGCCCAGTTGAACATAGTCTTTGACCGTTTTTTCAGGAACGAAATCTGCTTTGTGCAGAGCGTTGTAAGTGTAGGTGATGCGGTTGGCAGGGAAACCATAACGGATGAGTTTTTCGCGTTCGTGTTTGCAGTTGCCGATGATGTACACGCCCAGCTTGTCGAAAAGCTTGGCAATTTTTGGATAAGTTTCCGGATCAAGGCCGCGCGCGTGGTAGAACACTTTGGTTTTCGGCGAAGCGAGCTTGGCTGCAATGGCGCAGGCTGGAACGATACGCGCCATTTGGCAGTGAATCACATCAGGTTTTTCTTTTTTCAGCAGCTTCATATAGGCAAACATGCCTTTGACGTAACCCAAAAGACCGCCTTGGTAAAAATCAATCGGCTGCCAACGGATGCCCAATGCTTGCGCTTCCTGAATCAAAGGGCCGTCTGAAGAGGCCAATACGATATCGTGTCCGCGTTGTTTGAGCAGGCGACCGAGGCGGAAAGTGGCGTTTTCAGTGCCACCGAGACCGGACATGGAGGTAGTCAGGATGATTTTCATGATGGTTTCTTCGTATCGTATAGTGTTTCGTTGTATGCGTAAGCGGCCATATCTTTCAGCTTGGGCGCAACAAATACGCTGTAAATAAAAATCAGCAGGCAGGGCAGCCAGATAAACGGCATACGTAAAATGGTGGATGGAATAAAACCGGCCAGCAGGAAAATGCCCAAGGTAACCCAAGCCAGTACGCGTGATTTATTGGTTAGTGCACGGCTTGAGGCAGTGTAGAGGAAATAAAACGCTACAAATGCAATAAAGCCGAGCAGGGAAATTATGCCGAAACCCAAATACAGTTCGATGATAAAACTGTGCGGATTTTCAAAACCCACGCTGTTACTCAAGTGGCCGCCGAAATATTCGCGGAAGTTTTTAGGACCGTAACCGGTCAGCAGCAGGGGCGGATTGTTCCAGAAGTAGTTGTAAATCTCCTGACGGTAGGACACGGAGTTGTCGCTGCCCAAGTCGTACAGGAAGAGGTACACGCGGCTGGAAAAACGTTCCAAAAACTGGTTGCCGTTGAGCGACAGCAAAAATTCCGCAATCGCGCGTGACGGAATCATCGACAACACCAACGCCAGCAAACCAGCTACGCCGACTGTAATAAAACCGTTTTTGCGATAGGCCGTATAAACCAGCAAAATCAACAGGTAACAGCCGATGGCGGTACGCGATACACTGGCGAAAATGGCCATGCCCAACAGCAGGAACAAACCCCAGCCCAGTAGTTTTTCTTTGTGTTTTCGTCCTTGGAGTTGGAAGAAAAACAAAATGGCAGGTGCAAGGCAGACTGCGGTGGCGGCAAGGTTGTTCGGGTTAAAGAACAAGCCTTTGAGTGAACCTTCATCAATAGCCAACTCATCGCTGGCGCTCACAAACTGAATGCCGGTGGCCAACTCTGCAAAAGGCGGCACGGCGATAAACAGCGTAAATACGATGAGGAACTTTTGAATCGTTCCCAAAGGGTCGTCGGCACGTTTCGATACTTGGTAAAACAAGTAGAAGAAAGCCGGAATCGCCATAAAAAACAAAATATCCATGTACTGCGTCGGCGTCAGCGACGTAATACCCATGTGGATGGCAGGCCAGATGCACATGGCGGTCAGGGCGCAGAGCATGGCAAAAATCTTGCGCGGAATATGCTTGCTTTCCAGAAAAAATACGACAAAACCAAGCAGTACAAATATCAGGGTCAGCGGGTTGTCGATACGCGGCACACCGACCTTAAAGGACAGCGCGGGTCCCAGCATATAGGCTGCGAGCATGATGTATAGGATGTAAGTGTATAAGTTCAGACGTTTTATTTTCATGGTCATTCTGTTGTTATCGTAGAGACGTGAATCTCAGGTTGGCTATTTTGCCGAACGGTTTAATTTGGCTTTGATTTTTTCGGCCGCGGCAAATAGTGCGTGTTTGTATTTTAGGAACAGGAAACCCAGTCCGACTGCCCATGCCAGCGCAAACCAAATGTAGTTGTCGCGCGTACCCAGCCAAGTGTAGGCAAGGCAGATCATCAGGCAGAGCGTTGAATTGGTATAGATCTTCAGGCGCGGCAAAGGTTGCCATAGGCGTGAAGAGAATTCGGTTTTAAAGATGAAAAACAGCCAAAAAGCCGTTGCGCTGGCCATAGCCGCACCTTTTGCACCGAATTTCGGTACCAGCAGATAGAGCAGGGCGGTATTGGCGATAAAGGCAACGATGTTGATGACGGTAATCAGCCAAGTCGAGCGGACGACATTCAAACCGATGCCGCTGACTTCGGTTAACGTGTAAAACAGGGGGAAAAGCATACACGAGAGCAGGATAAATTGAACCTGCGTGTATTTTTCCGGCAGTATCCAAGTCGCCATCGGCGAGAAAATCCCGATAAGGCAAATCATTGCGCTGATGAGGACTGTCATGGAAAGCGTGATGTCGCCGATTTTGTCCAGATTGGTGTTTTCTTCTACCCATTTGAACACCAAAGGCGCCCAAATAGTGGAAAACACACTTTGGAAAATCAGGGCGACGGCACCAAAGCTGACTGCCATCGAATAAATGCCCAATTCGTCCAAACCCGAGATGTCTTTGAGGACAAAGCGGTCAATCGAAGTCAGGCCCCAATAGGCCAAGTTGCCGAATGCCAGCGGCAGGCCGTAGCGCAGGCCGTCCCGATGCAGCTCGGGCGACCATTTCGCATGGGAAACGGCTTGCAGGTCTTGGCACAGCTGATATATCAACAGTACAACGGTAAGCACTTGGGCTGCGGTGTAGGTAAAAACCAGCGAAGTAGTATTGGTAGGCAAGCCGGAAGCAATCACGGCAAAAACCAACACCAGAATCAAGAATTTCGGCGCAAGCTGGCTGACGGAAAAAGCCAATGCCTGCTCTTTCATCCGCAAAATCAGGGCTAAAAAACGGGTAATCAGCGTGGTGGCCAAGAAAATCAGAAAGAGAATCCCCAAATTTGCACTGGGGATGTCAAAAATGATTTCAGACGGCCATGATGCGTTTATCAATAACACTAAAACCACAACCGCCACCGTCAGAATCAATGGCGATAAAAAAACGGATTTGAACAGCGCAGCCTTGTCTTTAACGGCGTAATAGTCGCGAATATAGGATTGGTCCAGCCCCAAGCCCAAGAGCAGAATGCTCAGTCCGGCAATGGTCTGCAAGAGTACGATACGGCCGATGTCTTCCGCAGGGAAGTACCATGAGATGAGTGGCAGGGAAAGCAGGCCGAAGGCGGCGCTTCCTACCGGGCCCAATGCGTAGCCGAGGATTTTTTTCGCGTTCATATTATTTGTTTTCAGACGGCCAGAAGTTCGAGCTGAGCGTTTTTCGTAAGGTATGTGTTGTTACCCTTGCCGGTTTGCCAAGGCCGTCTGAAAAACAAATGGCCTTGGGAAACCGGCCGCCGTCCCAATCAGGGAAACCGGAGGCAGCCGGATGCGTCTGAAGCAAGATTATGCTTTGATGACTTTAGGATTTTTCACTGGGAATTTGCCGCGTGTATCGACAATCAGCTTGGCATGTTCAGTAATCATGTCATAGTCGAATTTGTCGTGATCGGTGGTCAGAACCACGCAATCGTATTGGGCGACAGTTTCGGGGGTCAGCGCTTCACTCTTCAGGTCGAAGTAGTGGTGTCCGGGGATGTGCGGGAACTCTGGAACGTGCGGGTCAGAGTAGGAAACCACTGCGCCCAGTTTGTGCAGGCGGTCCATAACTTCCACAGACGGGCTTTCGCGCATATCGTCCACGTTTTTCTTGTAGGCGATACCCAATACCAAGATTTTGCTGTCTTTGATAGAACGGTTGTGATCATTCAAAGCCAGGCCGACTTTTTCGATAACGTAGTCGGGCATATGGGAGTTCACTTCACCGGCCAGCTCGATGAAACGGGTGTTTACGCCGTATTCGCGTGCTTTCCAAGTCAGGTAGAACGGGTCGATAGGGATACAGTGGCCGCCCAAGCCAGGGCCCGGGTAATAAGCAACGAAGCCGAACGGTTTGGTTGCGGCGGCATTGATGACTTCGTGAATGTCGATGCCCATTTTGTCGGCAACAATTTTCATCTCGTTCACCAAGCCGATGTTTACGGCGCGGTGGATGTTTTCCAGAAGTTTGGTCAGCTCGGCAGCTTTGGTGGAGCTTACTGGAACAACTTTATCGATGGCAGGTTGGTACAGCGCAAGGCCGACTTCCAAACAATCAGGGGTGTGGCCGCCGATGACTTTGGGAATGGTACGGGTTTCAAAGTTAGGATTACCCGGGTCTTCACGCTCAGGAGAGTAAACCAAGAATACGTCTTGACCGACTTTCAAGCCGCCTTCTTCCATGCGCGGCAGCAATTCTTCTTCGGTAGTGCCGGGGTAGGTGGTGGATTCCAAAGACAGCACTTGACCGGCGCGTAGGTAGGGTTTTACCGCATCTGTAGTGTCGATCACAAAGCTCATGTCCGGCTCGCGGTATTTGTTCAGCGGAGTCGGTACGCACAAAATAACGGCTTCTACTTCGCCGATGCGGGAGAAGTCGGTCGTTGCTTCAAACAGGCTGTTGGAAGCAGCGGCAATTTTGTCGGAAGGGATATGCTCAATGTAGCTTTCGCCTTTGTTGAGCTTGTCGACTTTGTTGGTGTCAATGTCGAAACCCAAAACTTGGTAACCGATATCCACATAGCGCAACATCAGTGGTAAACCAACGTAGCCTAAGCCAACGATGCCGATTTTTGCGGTCTTATCGGCAAATTTTTGTATCGTAATGTTTTTCATGATGTCTTTCGTTTAATGAATGAGTAAATCGGGATGTTTGCGCGATGCCTGAGTTGTTTGCTGCAACCGCATAGCCATAGCCGGCTGCCGTATTGTGTGAAGCCTTAAACCCATACTTATAATTACATTAGACAAAATCATAAGCACTTATCTGATTCGTCTCAATCAAAAAAGTTTAATGGTCGTTCAGACGGCCTATAAGGCATGAAAACGGTATTTTTGAATGCTTAATTTTTAGAAGTTACATTCAACTACATGTTTTGATTTTAGATATTGTTTTGTCAAATGCATGGTTCATGAAATGAAACTACCGTTTATGCCGTTTAAAACCCTTCTAGAATAAAAACTTTTAATAAATTTTCGTGTCTTAACTTATCTTAATAATCCATTATTTCGTGATGAAAAAAAGGAAAATTTGTCGACAATCAGCTTGAGGATAGTTAACTTAAGTCAAAGTTTTAAATTGGAATACACTAAAGTCATTATAATATATTGACGAAAAAATTACATTTATTGCTATGCAAATAATAGATATATTTTATTGAAAGTAATTTTATTATTAAGTTTGGGTAATTAGATGGATTTTTTCCGGAGAACCCATTTAATGTCCTGTCCGATGATTTCTACTGATTGACTTTGCCAAGGGCCGTCTGAAAGTAGGACGGCCGGATTTTCAGAAAGGGAGAAAAGAGGTTTGCCTGCGCCTAACAGTTTCGGCGCTTGGTAGAGGACGATTTCATCCACCAAGTCATCCTTCAGGAAGGCTGAAGCAAGTGTGGAGCCGGCTTCTACCAGAACTTCGCCAAAGCCAAACTCTGCCAGTTGCGGCATGAGTGAAAGAAGATTGATGCAGCCGTTGATGTGTTCAGACGGCCTGATGATGCGGATATGTTCAAATGCGTTTAGAGCCTGCAAACGTTGTTCGTCTGAGGAAAGGGTAACGATAACGGTCGGGCTTTCGGTATCGGTAACGAGGTGGCAGTCCAAAGGAATTTGCAGTCGGCTGTCCAAGACGATACGCGCAGGTTGGCGCAGGGTGGGGAAGCTGCGGACGTTGAGTTTCGGGTTGTCGGCAAGTACGGTACCGATACCGGTCAAAACGGCGCAACTTTCGGCACGGAGAATTTGTACGTCTTCGCGTGCTGCTTCGCCGGTAATCCAAAAGCTGCGGCCGTCTGAAAGGGCGGTTTTGCCGTCTAAACTGGCGGCGCATTTGAGGCGGACAAACGGTCTGCCGCGTTCGATACGCGACAGGAAACCGCGGTTGAGTTCGCGCGCCTGAGCTTCCAACAAACCGCTTTCGGTACGTATTCCGGCGGCTTCCAGCATAGATAAGCCTTTGCCTGCGACCAACGGGTTAGGGTCAGTCATGGCGGCGACCACGCGCGTTACGCCGGAATGAACCAGCGCTTCGGCACATGGCGGTGTGCGACCATAATGGCTGCAAGGTTCCAGCGTGACATAGGCGGTTGCGCCTTTTGCCGCCGCTCCGGCCTGCCTCAACGCATGAACTTCAGCGTGCGGTTCGCCTGCTTTGACGTGGAAACCTTGTCCGACGATTTGGGCACCGTGTGCAATTACGCAGCCGACGCGGGGATTGGGGGAAGTAGAAAACCGCCCAAGCTTGGCCAGCTCGAGGGCGGTTTGCATCATTTGGGTATCAAGTGCGGAAAACATGGTTTCAGACGGCCTTATTTGGCTTTACATTCGGCAATGACTTGGGTGAATTCGGAAACGTCTTTAAAGCTTTTATAGACAGACGCGAAGCGGACATAAGCGACTTGATCGATTTTTGCCAGCTCTTCCATTGCCATTTCGCCGACGATGTGTGAAGCGACTTCTTTTTTGCCCAAACGGTAGAGGCGTTGCTCGATAAGGGCAACGGTTTCATCGATTTGTTCTTGCGTAACAGGGCGTTTGTGCAGCGCGCGCTCAAGGCTGGTCTGCAGTTTGTGCGGATTAAAGGGAACCCGTGCGCCGTCGGATTTGATGACTTGCGGCATCCGCATTTCAACGGTTTCAAAGGTGCTGAAGCGTTGTCCGCATTCCAAGCATTTGCGACGGCGACGGATGCTGTTGGTGTCTTCCAGCCATCGCGAGTCGGTTACTTGTGTGTTGGGGTGTTGGCAAAACGGGCACTTCATCGGGTTTCCTTGTCATACGCTCGGCAAGGTCGCTAAGCAATTGAATTTATTGTTTGTGACCTATTATTGTAGCGGATTGCGCTATTTTCGTATAGTAAAGGCTTTTCGCTGGATTAAGTATAAAAAGGCCGTCTGAAAGGGCAACTTGAGTGAAGTTGAGCTTTTCAGACGGCCTTGAGTTTTTCAGTCAATCAACCGTTAAACCGATACGCCGACGGCACGGGCGATTTCCAAACCTTCTTCCGCGCTCATATAAACCGGATTTTCGGGGCGGTCGCTGCGGACGATATCGCCGTCTTGAAACATCACCAATTCATTGACTGCCAACTGCGACCAAGTTTCATCGCGGGTCAGGGGCAGGGTGGCGATGACGGAGACCTTATCGTTTGGCGTGGTCACTTTGGAAAAATCGACCATCACATCATCGTCCAGCAGACGCGCTTTGCCAAACGGGGCTTTGCGCACGATGTAGTGCAGCAAGGTGCTGGCATGGGCAAACAGGCAGTCGCCGTTGGACATCACAAAGTTGAACAAACCGTGGCGGCGGATTTCATGGGTTAGGCCGGCAATGGCGTCAAACAAAACTTCAGGTTCGGGCTTGGTGGCAAAGCAACTGCGCAGGCGGTTGAGGATAAAGCAGAATGCGCGTTCGGAATCGGTTGAACCGACGGCATGGTAGTACTCGCCCTGCTCGGGGAAAAAATCAATCAAATGGCCGTTGTGTGCAAACAGCCAATATTCGCCCCACATCTCGCGCATGAAGGGATGAGTGTTCGCCAATGAGGTCTGGCCTTGTGAGGCCTTGCGGATATGGGCGATAACGTTTTCGGATTTGATCTGATAGGCGCGTACCAAGTCGGCAACAGGCGAGTTGGCGCTGGGCTTGTCGTCGTGAAACAAGCGCACGCCTTTGCCTTCAAAAAAGCCGATACCGAAGCCGTCGGCGTGGTAATCGGTAATGCCGCCACGACGGCGGAAGCCTTCAAAAGAAAACATGATGTCTGTGGGAGTGTTGCAATTCATGCCGAGCAGTTGGCACATGGCGTTAACCTTTTTTTCGGGTATTTATAGGGTCATTATGGTGTATCGGGCAGGCAGTTTCAATATATTCTTTGCCGTTTTGGGGCAGGTGATACAGGTCGTATCGAATTAAAAATAAATATTTTCGCCTTATTGGAGATTTTTAGGATATTTGCTAATTCTGTGCTAACACTTCCCCTATAAAATGTTTTGTAGAACAAAAAGACCTCCTCACATAACGATATGTTCTACTCACAACGAAACATAATTTTCCCCACCATCGTCTTACCTCAAGGAGTGTTCAATGAAACTGAATCTGCAAAAAACCACCGCTGCTGTTTTGGCTGTTGTGTTCAGCGCAGGCGCATTTGCCGCTAATAATGCCTATAACCCATTCGAGTATGGCTACAAAAATCACAAATACGGCAAAAAATGGGGTAAGCCTGCATCTGAAGCCGAAGGCGAAAAAGTGATGAAACACGCTGCCTACCGTTCGGGCGTGCACTACACCAACGTCAACCGCATGCCCGGCAATGTAGACCGCAACGGCGTGAAAACCGTACAGGTCAACGACGCATACACCCGTCAAAACCTCGGCCGCTATGCATTCAACACCATCAAGAGCGGTGGTTCGGAAGTGTATTACGGCGAGTGGGTCGGCAAAGAATACGCCAAAGGCACCAACCGCGGTGTTTTCTACTCTGGCGACAAACGCGCTACCTCTATGCCGGTATCCGGCGTAGCCAACTACGCAGTTAAAGGTATCAACAACTACACCGGCAACAACCCGATGGTTGGTACTTTACGCGCAGACTTCGGTCAACGCGTCTTGGCAGGTTCTATGAAAAACAACGCTGTACAGATGGACATCCATTCCCGCATCAAACCGTCCAGCGCATCGTTTGAAGGCTACGCCCGCGCCAACGGCCACTTCGGTAAAACCGAAGGCCACTTCTTCGGTCACAACGCAAGCGCGCTGGCCGGTGTTGCCAAATTTAAAACCGACCGCAATTTGGATACGGCATTCGGCGGTGTGAAACGCTAAAATCCGTAGTTAAGTAAAATGAGTTAAGTAAAATAAAGCCTGCTTCACGCAGGCTTTTTTAAACACCAGCCCGCCAACCTTCTCAAGGTCGTCTGAAACCGCCGACCGGAAAGCCGACACCATGTACAAACCGTCTGCCTGCCTTATCCTGTTTCTCGCCGCCCCCGTCCTTGCCGCGCCCCGTTCTGACTTTTCAGACGACCGTACCGCGCAACGCCTGTGGCAGGACACCCGCCAAACCATGCAGGAACAGGAACAAAAAATGCGCGAATACCGCCTCGACATTCCCGCCGAAAATATCGGGCAGACAGCCGAAACCGACCCCGAAGCCGACCAAGGCGAAGCCCTGTTTAACGCCGTCAACCGCAGCGACTGGCAAACCGTACGCCCGCTGCTTGAGCGTTATACCCAGCAAACCGAATACGACCCCGACATCGCCCTCTTTGCCCGCGCCTCGCTCGCCCGCGGCGAAGGCAGGTGGAAAAATGCCAAACAAGACTACGAAACCCTGCTGCAACGCCACCCCGACTTCACGCGCGGACGGCTCGATTACGCCCGACTGCTCTTTGAAGGTCGTCTGAACCGCGAGGCCACTTCCGAATTTATGCGCCTTCAAAACGAAGACCTGCCCGAAGCTGTCAAAGAAAACATCGGCCATTTCCGCGATTCCTTAAACCAACGCCAAAGCTGGCAGGGCAGCCTTTCCGTCGGCGCCGTCTACAACAGCAACATCAACGAAGCCAGCGGCAAAGTGTGGTGTAAAACCGAAATCGACGGCGAATGCTGGGAAGAATTTTCTGGCGACAAGCCTATTTCCGCCAACGGCATCAAATACGAAGCCGCCGCCGTCCGCCGCTGGCAGATTAAAGGGCATCACGGCATCGCCGCCCGCGCGCTCGGCTACGGCCGCCTCTACCGCGACCATAAAGACTTCAACGAACACACGCTCAACCTCAGCGCAGGCTACCAGTTTGAAAACCACCGCCACACCTTCGCCCTCGCCCCGCTTGTCGAATGGAACGGCAGCGGCGGCAAAACCCTCAACCGCGCCTACGGCGTACGCAGCGAGTGGAACCTCGACAAAGGCAGTTGGACATGGAACACCGAAGCCGAGTGAGAACACTTCTCCTATTCCGACAAAACCCGCCTGCTCGACGGCAACCTCATCTCCGTTTACAACACCCTGTCCTACTTCCCGCGCAACGACCTCATGCTCTACGGCGGCATAGACTGGCAGCAGCGCAAAGCCAAAGAACCGGTGGACAGCTACCGCCTCATCTCCGCACGGCTGGGCGCGGCAAAAATGTTTGAAGCCGGTTTCGACGCTTCCGCCTCCGCCACCTTCGGCATCCGCAGCCACCGCGAAGAAAACGCCGTACTCGAACAACGCCGCCGCGACAAAGAGCAAACCTACCGCCTCAGCATAGGCGCGGACCGCTGGAAATTCGCCGGCCTCAAACCCGTCCTCAGCTACAAACACCGCCGCGTCCACGGCAACACCGACTGGCTGTACAGCTACAAACAAAACGCAGTCAGTCTGTCGCTGGTCAAATCGTTCTAACGCAGGACGCAGAAACACAAAGGTCGTCTGAAAATCGGATTTCGGGTTTTCAGACGACCTTTGCTGTTTTTTATGCGCCGTATTTTCTGCCCATATCCCATGCCCTACTTTTCAGATAGAAAGAAATTGAAAAACGGCGCGGATAGAGGTTTTGGCTATATCCAAAGCATCAGGAGTTATTTAGCCGATATCAACCTAATTTGCTAGAATCCGTCGTTTTGCCGGTTGATTGAACGGCATTTTTCATAGAAACAAACCATAACCATGACCCACACACAGCAAAAATCCCCTAACCTTTGGCTGGTTATCACTGCTGCCGCCGCTATCCTACTGATTACCATCGGTATGCGCATGACTATGGGGCTGTTTGTCCGTCCGGTCGTCGACTCTACCGAGCTGAGTATCCAAGAGTTCAGCCTGATTATTGCCGTTTTCCAGTTGATGTGGGGCTTGTCCCAGCCGCTTTCCGGCGCGCTTGCCGACCGTTTCGGCGCGTTTAAGGTGTTGGGCGGCGGCGCGCTGCTGCTGGCTTGCGCCTGTCTGATGGTGCCGCAGATGCCGACTTATTGGGGGCTGATGCTGGCAATCGGGCTGCTTTTTGCATTCGGAACAGGCGCGGGCGGTTTCTCCATCATCATGGGGCAGGTCGCGACGAAAGTACCGCCGCACAAACGCGGTTTGGCTTCGGGTCTGGTCAACGCGGGCGGTTCGGCGGGGCAGTTTCTGTTTGCGCCGCTGGTGCAGGGTTTGTTGATATTGCCCGCCGTCGGCTGGACGGGAACGTTTTATGTTTGGGGCGGCATTGCACTTTTAATCCTGCCGATTTCGTGGTGGCTGGCGGGCAGCAAAAACGCTGTCGCTACGCACCACACGTCGTCTGAAAACGGGCAAACGCTGGGGCAGGCGGTCAAAGCGGCGTTTAAAGACCGCAGCTACATCCTGCTGCACTTGGGCTTTTTTACCTGCGGTTTCCACATCGCGTTTTTGGTAACCCACCTGCCCAACGAAATCGCGCTCTGCGGCCTACCCGCTTCGGTCGCTTCGACTTCGATTGCGATTATCGGCTTGGCGAACATCGCGGGCTGCATTTTTTCGGGCTGGTGTACGGGGCGGTTTTTGGGCAAATACGTTTTGTTCGGACTCTACGCCTCGCGCGTGGCGATGGTGTTGATCTACCTTGCCGCCCCAAGAACCGACATCAATTTCTACATTTTCGCCGCCGCGCTGGGCTTCACTTGGCTCGCCACCGTTGCCCCGACTGCTGCGATTACGGGCAAACTGTTCGGCACGCGCTATCTGGCGACGCTGTTCGGGCTGACCATGTTGAGCCACCAAATCGGCGGCTTTTTAGGCTCGTATATCGGCGGCATCGTGATTTATCAATTCAACGATTACGGCTGGATGTGGTATGCCGATGCGTTGCTGGCGGGGGCGGCGGCTTTGCTGAACCTGCCGATACGCGAAAAGAAAACGGCGTAAACCGCTTAAACAAAGCAAAGAACAAAGGTCGTCTGAAAACGGAAAAGCGGTTTTCAGACGACCTTTTTCTATCATTAGTGGGAAACGGTCGATGTGTTTGGCAATCATGGCTTGGGCGGTTTGCTGAAAGAAGGTACTCATGAAAAATCCCCTAAATGTCTTGGTGGGAATTTAGGGGATTTTGGGGAATTTTGCAAAGGTCTCAATTAGCGTGCAAATGTGCTTGCAGTGAAAAAATATTGGAAATAATATCAATGCAAGTAATAATTTTTATCAAGAAGGAGATGAGTGTGAAATTTTTAGCTGCTTTGCTGTGGCCGGCCATGTTGCTGCCCATTTTGTCTCATGCCGATAGCGGCATTCAGACGGTCTCTGTTTCTCAAGCATATGCAGATGACGCAACGGGCTGCGGGCAGCTTTATCCTGTAGAGAGCTTCGAGAATTTGTTCAGACAGATGGCCGGCACGCTGCATAGTGCCTGTTTGCTTGATATGCCGCCTGAAGATTTAGCGAAAAAGTGGCAGATTCCCGTGTACCGGCGCTATCTGCAGCTTTCCGGCCGTTTGCGGCCTGACGGAGAAAAACAGGCGGTACTCAGATGGAAAGACAAGGCAGAGCGGCAGAAATGGCTCAAACACAGGCGGCGTAAGCTAAAACGTCCGACCGACGGCTTTACGGTAGTGCATCAGACCGACTACGACGGCAGTACTTTTTTAGAAATCGAAGCAACGCCTGATTATTTAAAGCATTACCGTTCGCTGTTTCCTGACAACCGTTATCCCGAGGATTTGCCCTTGCCAAGAATTGGTTGGCATTTAATGTTTAGACCGATATTTTGTTCTGATTCTGCTGTAAGTTTTGAAAAATCATTAGAGGCTATTGACAACAACGGTCATATTAAGGATTTTCATGCAAGATTGTCTATTCATGATAGTGTATCTCTATACTTTATGCATGATAACCAAGAAAATATGAGATGTAGCAAGGAAATATCTTATATTCAATATAAAAAAATTATTTGATCACCAATTAAAATTAAAAATTTACTCAATCAATTAATAGGAGAATTATTATGGCAACAGTTCAAAATGCACAAATTCGGCAGCATTTTATTCGCATGGGCATGCCTAAAAAGGAGATTGATAGCATCACGCGGGATAATGTTATTATGCAAAAGACTCATATTTTTATCAATAAATGGGGGCTATCAAGTATTCGTGTCGATCATCATGTTCCAGCCACTTATACAACGAGAAAATTAAAAGGAGACATTGAATACCGTGAGATGGTATTTGGAAAAGATTATCTTACGGCTTCTGATTATGCCCATGAAATCGAGCATGGTATTTCTGATACTCTTTATAGACTAGATCTTGCTGATAAGAGAAATCCAACAAAAAACCTTACTGCAAATGAGTATGCCCGCCGTTTTTTGTATGAAGAAGGAAAAGCCGAATACAACCGTTTTCAGTTTGATTTGCGGAACAATCCCAAAGAAACCAAATACGGATCGGATACGGCAGCAATCAAGGCGATGAACCAACAACAGGCTGTTGATTATTTTGCCCACAAAATGAAAACCTAAAACCCCAGCGGACAGCCCAGCCATACTTATTGGACATGGGCGAAATCTGTATTCCTTAAGGAAACCAATCCAAACCTGCTAAACGGTAAAACTCCAGCCGAAAAGCAAAAAATTCTGCAATCAGGAATGGATGAAGCAGCGCCTGACCATCCCAACAGACTGTTTGGCGTAGGTGACGAGCGGGTTCGCTTTCAGAAAACCGATCCAAATATGCCGCTTAGTCTGATGCCGATTATGACACGTGGAAATCCTATGTTGATGGTGGTATTTGTACCTGCCAACAGCCGTTTGGCAGACGGTACGGTAACGACGGCTGCAAGAACAGCGTTATATTATTCTTCAGGCGGAAAGCAGGGGGCGATTGAATTCGGTATCGGTAGCGCGGGCAAGAGTGTCAGCTTCAACGATAATTTAGTAAATTACTCAAAAAGTGCGTATGCGGCACTGATTACTTCAGCCAGCAGGCTTCATTCCAATGCAGTTAACCGCTTGGCTGCTTTGGTCGAACAGCAAAAATCCGAACAGGCATCAGGAAAAGGCAAAGAAATTCATAATGAAAACGAAGCTTTGAAAGCTTTGCAGGATTTACTGAACAAAGCCAATATTTCACTTGATTTACAGGGCGGAGTGGATAATCTTCAGCAGAATTTTGACCAAATTGCCAAAAATTACCATACTCCTCTTGCTATCGAGCTGTATGGAGAAGAGTTGCTCACGACTTCGGTGGAGGATGGAGTGAGTTTTGATATGGATGGCGACGGGATGGCCGAACAGACGGCTTGGCTCAAAAAAGGCAGCGGTTTTTTGGTTTGGGATAAAAATGGAGACGGCATGGTAAACGACGGAACGGAGATGTTTGGTGAGGCAACAGTTATGTCTGACGGCAAGCGCGCAGAAAACGGCGTAGAAGCTTTGAAAGATTTGGACAGCGACAATAATAATATCATTAATCAATATGATGAATTGTGGGGCGAGCTAAGAATCTGGCATGACGAAAACAGTAACGGGAAAACGGAGGAAGGAGAGCTTTCTCTATTGTCCGACTGGGATATCCAGTCGATCTCTTTGGATTTTGCAGAAATCAATCTGAAAGATGAAGCCGATAATAAAATATTATTTGAATCAGAAGTGGTTTTGGAAAATGGGGAAAGGCGCAAGGTTGCCGATATTGATTTCCAAAACGACAAAGGAATTTACAATGAGTTGGCAGGTGAAATTTCAGCAGAGACAGCCGCTGATGTCGTGTATCCGACGGAAATTTCAACATCGGTTATACTGCCCGGAGAAAATACTGCATATATCCCGGCCGTATAAACACGTTATCAGATATGGCTTCCAAAGATATGCTGATTTTTTATTTTCAGGTAGCCTGAAAACGCTTGGCCGCCTCTTCCAGCATTTTCCATTCTCCGCCGCTGCCGTGGTAGGTTTCGGCATCAATCTCGAACACGGCTTTGCAGTGTGTGCATTGGAAATAGTGGGTCAGGAAATCGTACCAGCCGTGCAGGCGGCGGTTGCCCTGTGGGTCGGTGTCGATGATGTAACCGCTGCGGGCGAAGGTTTGAACATAGTCGGGACTGATACGCCGGACTTTGGCGTAGGCGAGGGTGATGTCGGCCAGCGTGCCGTCTGCCAGGCGGTCGGCGGCGCGCAGTAGCATTTGCGACAGTTTTTGCGGGGTTTTGATGCGGACGGTGGGACGAAGGTCGGCGCAGTAATCGCACATGGTTCGGGTCTTTCGGTGGGAGATGGGGTGCAGGCTGCTTTTTTGGCAGGATAATCCTTTTGCGTGAGGCATTCAGACGGCCTTAAAGTGTTTCCATACAGGGCGGCATTGTTCGGGTAAGTCGGGACAGGCGCCGAGTATGCCGCCGCTGAAGTCGTTGGGGCGGTGGAAGTCGCTGCCTGCGCTGGCGAGAAAGTCGAAGCGGTCGGCAAGCAGGGCATAGTTGAGGCGGTCGTTTTTACAGCAGTTGCCGCTGTGTACTTCAATCCCTGCGCCGCCGAGATTTTTAAATTCTTGAAACAGGTTTCGTTTGGCGGTGGCGGATAATTCATAGCGCATCGGGTGGGCGATAATGGCCATGCCGCCCGCGCCTGTAATCGCGGCTACGCAGTCTTCCAGTGTGGCCCATTCATGTCTGACGGAACAGGATTTGCCGTCTCCCAGATATTTGGTAAATGCCTGCTGTTTGTTTTTGACATGGCCTTTGCGGATGAGGAATTCGGCAATGTGGGTGCGGCTGGCCATTTCTTTGTTGGCGGCCAATGCCAGTGCGCCTTCATACGCGCCTGTTATGCCTTTTTTCTCCAGTTTGGCCACAATGGATTCCAGTCGTTTCAGACGGCCTTTGCGGACTTCGGCAAGCAGGTTTTGCAGGGCTTCGTTGTGTTCGTCAAAGTCCAAACCGACAATGTGGATGGTGCGGCCGTGCCAAGTGACGGATATCTCCACGCCGTTGACGAAGGGGAGGCCGAGGGTATCGGCTTCGGTGCGTGCTTCGGCAAGTCCGCCGGTATGGTCGTGGTCGGTCAGGGCGAGCAGGGTGCAACCGTTTTGACGGGCGAGTCGGACAACTTCGGTTGGGGACAACATGCCGTCTGAAACGGTCGAATGGCAGTGTAAATCAATCATGGTTTTGCTTTGAATTTTCTTAAAAAAGGCCGTCTGAACGTTTCAGACGGCCTTGCTTTAGAACATTAGAACAGAGAGTCCAGTTGTTGTCTGTTATTGTTGCCGGTATTGCTTGGCAGAACTGGGGTTTCGTCTGATTCTTCACGGGCTGGCGCAGTATTGCTCTCGGCACTGCGGCGGTTTTCATTCGGAACGGCACGACGGGCAGGTTGAGCAGGACGCGGAGCAACGCCGCTGTTGTCCAAGGCCAGGTCGGAGCTGGTGGTCATGCGTTCGCGCATATACACTTCGCCGCCGTTTGTAACCACGCCTTCAGGTGCTTTCATCGGTTTGACGCTGGTGCCTTTCAGGGCGAAGCGCATGTATTCTACCCAAACCGGTACGGCGATTGTGCCACCGTAGCCTGCACTGCCCATGCTGCGCGGTTTGTCAAAGCCGATATAGACGGCAGTCACAACGCTAGGGGTGAAGCCGACAAACCATGCGTCTTTGTTGTCGTTGGTGGTACCGGTTTTACCGGCGATGTCGGAGCGGCCCAGTGCGGCTGCACCGCGCGCGGTACCGACACGGACAACGTCCTGCATGATTTTGTACATGATGTAGGCGTTGCGCGGGTCAATGGCTTGAGGTGCGTTTTCACCGGCCACTAACGGCTGCATTTGCGCTCTCAGACGGCCTTGGCTGTCGTAGATTTTGTCGATGACGTGGGCAGATACTTTGTAACCGCCGTTGGCAAAGACGCTGTAACCTTCTGCAATACGCAACGGAGTGGTTTCGCCTGTACCCAAAGCCATAGACAGGCTGGCAGGGATTTCAGACGGCTTGAAGCCGAAGCGTTGGATGTATTGTTGCGCGTAGCCGATGCCGATAGACATCAGGATGCGGATGGACACCATGTTTTTCGACGCGGTCAAAGCCTGACGCAGCGTGATGTAACCGGCATAGCGGCCGTCAGAGTTTTTCGGGTTCCACGCTTTACCGTTTGCACCTTTGCCCGGCAGGGAAATCGGCGCATCGTTAATCATGGTGGAGGCAGTCATGCCTTTTGCCAAAGCGGCGGAATAAACGAACGGTTTGAACGTCGAGCCGGGTTGGCGCATGGCTTGAGTTGCGCGGTTGAAGGTTTTGCTGTGGTAGTCGTAGCCGCCGACCAATGCACGGACTGCACCGGTTTTCGCGTCTAAAGACACCAATGCGCCTTGCAACAAAGGCTCTTGAACGACGGTAAAAGTATCGCCACTGCCTTTAACGCGAATGACGGAGCCGCGACGGATGCGGTCATCTCCCATTTTTTCGTTGTTGACGGCACGGGCGGCAAAGCCTAAAGCGTGGCTGTTCAGCGTGACTTTACGGCCGCTTGGCAACTGAATCTGTACACCTTTGCGTGAGGCTTCCAATACAACCGCAGGAATCATTTTATCGACGGTGTAAAGTGTAGAAAGATATTGGCTGACAGTTTCTTCTACGTTATCGCTTTTGCTCAGGTCGATGTAGTTTTCTGCACCGCGGTAGCTGCTGCCGCGGTCGAAATTGCGCAGAACTTTACGCAGGGCTTCGGTGGCGACGCGCTGGTGTGCGGTATCGACGGTGGTATATACATTGAAGCCTTGTGTGTAGGCATCTTCGCCGTATTTTTCAAACAGTTCTTGACGCACCATCTCGGCAACATACAGGGCATTTTGGTCGATGTTTTGTACAAAACGCTCGTAATGCAACTCTTCTTTCAAAGCCTGATCGCGTTGCTGCAGGGTGATCATGCCTTCTTCCAGCATATTGTTCAGAATATAAGCCTGGCGCAGTTTGGCACGCTCAGGGTTTACAATCGGATTGTAGGCGGAAGGTGCTTTAGGCAAGCCGGCCAACATGGCGGCTTCGGCCAATGTTAAATCATTAACATTTTTATTGAAATAAGTTTGGGCGGCGGAGGCAAAACCATAAGCGCGTTGACCCAAATAGATTTGGTTGAAGTACAGCTCCAAAATCTTGTCTTTACTTAAAGACTGCTCGATTTTGTAGGCCAACAGGGCTTCGTTGAACTTACGGGTGAACGAACGCTCGCTGCTCAGGTAGAAGTTTTTGGCAACTTGTTGCGTAATCGTACTGGCACCGGATTGAACACCGCCGGCTATGACGTTGCCGATTGCGGCGCGCGCCACGCCCCAAACATCCACACCCCAGTGGTCGTAGAAGCGTTTGTCTTCGGCGGCAATCACTGCGTCTTTCAAAATTTTGGGGAAGTCGCCGATTTTGGTAAATTCACGCCGTTGTTCGCCGTAAACGCCAATGACTTGGCCGTCTGAAGAATAAATCGTCAGCGGCATTTTTGGTTTGTAGTGTTGTAAAGAGTCCAAAGACGGCAGTTTTGGATAGGTTACCAGAATTGCAATTGCAATCAGACCTACACCGAAAAGAGCCAGTCCTAATAAGAGACCCATACAGGTCGTTATAATCTTTTTAATCATGACTAAGTAATAATTTTGCCATTAATGGCGATAAATAAAGTAAAATGGGAAACGATTTCTATCAGCCACAGTCAATACTGTGTAAAGAATAAGAAGTCCTTTACGGATAACGAAACAGTTACTCACTCCTAAATGATACAGGGAAGTCAAATCATGCGCTTATTTAAAAGCACGAAAGATACCAAAACAGGCAAGGCTTCTAGCGGATTGAACAACCGCTCTGCCATCGGCGTCGACATCAGCCAACATGCCATTAAGATGGTACAACTGACAGGCCGTAGTTTAAACCAAATTCAGCTGGAAAAATACGTTATTACCAAATTGCCTAAAAATATTGTCAAAGGCAACAAAATTCAAGACTACGATCAGCTTGCCACTTACATCCAACATACTTACACACAATTACGCAGTTCTTGCAAAAATATTGTTGCGGCTGTGCCACAAAATTTGGCGACAGTCGAGCAAATTATTTACAACCCGCGTGATACCGATTTGGACTTGGAAGAGTTTGTCGAGGCGGAAGTCGGCCAATTTGCGCCTATTGAAGAAATGAACTACGACTTTCAAGCCGAAGAAGTCGGTTCGGGCCAGCATGTTTTAGCTGTTGCCGCTAAAAAAGACGATGTCGAACCGCGCATTGAAATGTTTGAAAATGTGGGCTTGCCTTTGTCCGCTTTGGATTTGGACTTACTGGCGCAACGCAATGCCTTCGTTTATTGGATGAATACGCATGCTCCCGAAATGGCAGAGGAAAAAGTTGCCGTGTTCGGCATTCATGCGACGCAAATGTATGCCCTGATTCTGCAAAACGGCCGCATTCTCTATAAACAAGAAACTCCGGTCAGCACAGAGCAGCTCAATCAGCTGATTCAGCGTACTTATCGGGTAACGGAAGAAAAAGCCGCTCAAATGATGGCTTCCCAAAACAAGCCTTCCGACTACCAGTCTCAGATTGCCGACCGTTTTAATGTGCAGGTTGCGCAAGAAGTTCAGCGGGTTTTGCAATTTTACTATACCACGCAGGCCACTGATTCTTTCGCCAATATCAAACACATCCTACTGACCGGCTTTACCGCTCAGCAGGCAGGTTTGGCGGAAAGCATTTTCTCGCAAACCAATACGGCAACAGAATACCTGCATCCGATTTCATATGTGGAACGCAGTGCAAAAGTAGAATTGCCGCAGTTTCAAATTGATGCGCCGTCACTGACGTTGGCGTTTGGATTGGCATTAAGGGGACTTTGAGAATATGATCGAATTAACCAGAATCAACCTTCTTCCGTATCGGGAAGAGATTAAACAGCGCAAGCAGCAGCAATTCAAAGTATTGATGCTTGGCGCTTTTGCAGTGGGTTTGGGCTTGGCAGCCGCTACCTATCTCGGTATTGATAGCGCCATCAGCAATCAAGAAGGCCGCAACAACTTCCTGCAAACCGAAATCGACAGACTTGATAGAGAATTGGGCGAAATTGATAAACTTCAGCAAGAAAAAGAAGCCTTCTTGGCCAAGAAGCTGAAAGTGGAAGAATTGCAGGAAAAACGCTATCAAGCAGCTTATATCCTTGATTCTTTGAATGCGCTTACGCCCGATAATACTTATTTGACTGCGTTGGAAGCAGAAAGCCCGACCAGCTATAAAATTAGCGGCCATGCCGTCAGCGACAATAAGATCGCCGTTATGATGCGCTCCCTGCCAAGTACAGGTATTTTCTTGCAGCCTGAATTGTTGAGCATTAAAAAAGTAGATAACTACCAAGAATTTACTTTGAAATCTTCAATCAACCAAGTGAATACGCCGGCTCCTGCACCGACTGCCCAAAGCAGCGGTGAAACGGCCGAACCTGTGGCAGAACCTGCTCCGGAGGCTCAATAATGGCATCTAAAAACTTGAAACAATTGGACGTACAAAACCTGTACCTGCTCAATATGCCTTCAAAACTTTTGCTGGCAGGTTTATTGATTGTCGGTATGTTGGCTTTGGGCTATGTCGGCGTATTTAAAGATCAGATTGAAACCCTGAATACGCAGGAAGCCAAAGAAGAAGAGCTGAAGGAAACCTTTACGCGTAAAAGCATTCAGGCGGCAAGCTTGAACAATTTGAAAGCAGAATTAGCTTCTATCCGTTCTGCATTTGACGTTTTGTTGAAGCAACTGCCGACCGACGCGGAAATTCCGAACCTGATTCAAGAGCTGCATCAGGCAGGTTCAACCAACGGGCTGCGTTTGGACAGCGTTGCACCACTCCAACCTGAAAACGATGGTCCGATTCAAAAACTGCCGTATCAGATTTCCATCACAGGCAAATACTCTCAGATCAGCCAATTTACCCGTGATGTAGGCGATTTGTCGCGCATTATTACGTTAGATTCCTTGAAACTCGTGAACGCAGGCGAGGATAAAGAGGGCAAAGGCAATAAAGGCGAGTTGACATTGAGCGCGATTGCGACGACTTACAAAGCACGTCCGGCCGAAGAGATTGCTGCCGAATTGGCTGCGCAACAGGCACAAGAAGAAGGCAAACCTGCCGAGAATGAGCAAAAATAAAAGAATAGGGAAATCATGAAAAAAATCATCTTACTCTTAAGTCTTCTTCCCTTGGCAGCCTGTACGCAAAGCTATGAAGATTTGACTCAATGGATGACGCAAACCCGTCAGGAAGCAAAATCCAAGATTATTCCGTTTGAAGAGCCGACGGTTGCATTGCCTAAACCGTATAGCCCGCCGAACTTTAAAGGTATGAATGCGTTTGATTCACGCCGTTTGGACACTGCGCCTAAAGGCGGCAATGCGCCGGATGTGAACCGTCCGAAAGAAACATTGGAAGCCTTCAGTTTGGAAAACATGGCCTTTGTCGGAACGCTGCAAAGCGGCGGCAAAGTTTCCGGATTTATCAAGGTCAACGACCATGTTTATACCGTTTATCCCGGAAACTACATCGGTCAGAATTACGGCAGAATCCAAAGTATTACCGAAGATAAAATTATCTTGACCGAGCAAGTTGAAGACAGCTACGGCAACTGGGTGTACCGGAAGGCCGAATTGCCATTGAGCAGTAAAGAGGCGGATTCTTCCAATAGCTCAGATAGTTCGAATTCAAATTAATTTAGGGGTCTCACTCGATTATGAAAACCAAGCACATGACAAAATTATTTGCCGGCTTCAGCGTTGCCCTCGCTGTTCAGACGGCCTTTGCAGGCAATATTACCGATATTAACGTTTCTACTTTGCCTGACAACCAAAAAATCATCAAAATCCGTTTCGACAAAGATGTCACCACACCTCATGGTTTTGTAACATCTACGCCGGCGCGTATCGCATTGGATTTTGCCAACACCAATATCCGTTTGCCTCAGCCTGTTTTGGAATATGCCGACCCATTGCTGAATCAAATTACTGCGGCGCAAAACAATGACCGTGCACGCGTGGTTTTGGGTTTGAACAAAATCAGCCAATACAATACTGAGATTCGCGGCAACGAAGTTTGGGTATTTGTAAACGAATCTACTGATCAAACCAATGCGGCCGTTGCCAATGAACGTGCGGCTACGCCGCCTACCGCGCGCGCTGCTCAGACTTATCAAGCCGTTTCAGCAGCCAATATCGATTTCCGCAAAGGCGCACGCAATTCCGGCATTATTGAATTGTCCGCCCTTGGTTTCAGCGGACAGCCGGATATTAAACAGCAGCGCGACCGCGTGGTTGTGACATTGAAAAACCATACGCTGCCGACACAAGCGCAACGCAGTTTGGATGTGGCTGACTTCAATACCCCTGTACAAAACGTTACGCTCAAACGTATCGGCAATTCTACCCAGCTCATTATCCGCAATAATAATGCGAATTGGGACATCAATACCAAAGCTTCTTCCGGCCGTTTTGTATTTGAAGTATCGCCTAAAGCCGCCAATACCGAATCCAGCGGCTTAAACCACAATGCGAACAAATCGTTCAAAGGCCGTAAAATTTCTTTGGATTTCCAAGATGTAGAAGTTCGTACCATCTTGCAGATTTTGGCAAAAGAATCCGGCATGAATATTGTTGCCAGCGATACCGTCAAAGGCACTATGACTTTGTCCCTGAAAGATGTACCTTGGGATCAGGCTTTAGACTTGGTTATGCAGGCGCGCAATTTGGATATGCGCCGTCAAGGCAACATTATCAATATCGCACCTCGCGATGAATTGTTGGCAAAAGACAAAGCCTTCTTGCAGGCTGAAAAAGAGATTGCCGAATTGGGTCCGCTGTATTCTCAAACCTTCCAGTTGAAATACAAAAACGTGGATGAATTCCGCAAAATTCTGCGTTTGGAAGAATACGACAGCAATAATTCCAACACCCGCAACACTCTGTTGAGCAACCGAGGCAGCGCCTTAATCGATCCGGCCACCAATACGCTGATCGTAACCGACAACCGCGGCGTGATTGAGAAATTCCGCAAACTGATTGATGAATTGGACGTTCCAACCCGTCAAGTGATGGTGGAAGCGCGTATTGTGGAAGCTGAAGATACCTTCTTCCGCAACTTGGGCGTTAAATTCGGTTCCGGTGGTGCGATAGGCCGTACGGCATGGGGCAGCAACTGGAGCAATGCACAAACCAACTACAAGACCAATGCCTCATTTAACCGTGGCGAGGTAGGCTACCGCACATGGACTTTGGATCCGAACGTCAGTCTGCCGACCGCAGCCGCAGTCAACAGCATTGCGCTGGTGCGTGCGTTCTCGTCCGGCGCATTGGGCTTGGAAATCAGCGCGTCTGAAGAACAAGGTAAGAGCAAAACCATTTCCAATCCGCGCGTGCTGACACAAGACCGTAAAGAAGCCAAAATTGAATCCGGTACGGAAATTCCTTACCAAGAGGCTTCTTCCAGCGGTGCTACTTCGATTACCTTCAAGAAAGCCGTTTTGGGCTTGACCGTAACGCCGAACATTACGCCTGACGGTCAAATTATCATGACTGTGAAGATTAATCGCGATACCCCGATCGACTGTACCGTAGATTCTCTGATGACCAAGTGTATCAACACCAAACACTTGAATACCCAAGCCATGGTTGAAGATGGCGGCACGCTGATTGTCGGCGGTATTTACGAGGAAGAAAGCACCAATGCGGTGAACAAAGTACCTGTTTTGGGCGATATTCCCGTTGTCGGCAATCTGTTCAAATCACGCGGCAAACGTGAAAACCGCCGTGAGCTGTTGATCTTCATCACGCCGCGCATTATGGATAATGTGGGTAACAATCTGCGTTACTGATTTTTAAAATGACAAACAGGCATATCTGCAAAGGTATGCCTGTTTTGGTTTTCAGACGGCCAGAGAAGAAAAGGCCGTCTGAAAAACGACGAACTTTTCCACGAAACCACCATATCGTATAAAATGACCCACATGGAAAAAATCAACGGCAATTTAATTTTAATCGGGCTGATGGGCGCGGGAAAAACCACTTTGGGCAGGCAGCTTGCCCAAATGTTTGAATGCCCGTTTTACGACAGCGACTACGAAATCTGCACTTCTTCGGGCGTATCCATTCCGACCATTTTTGAGATGGAAGGGGAGGAAGGCTTCCGCAACCGCGAAACCAATATGCTGAAGAAGCTCGCTTCCCGGCGCAATATTGTTTTATCGACTGGTGGCGGCTCTGTCTTACGCAGTGAAAACAGACAGATTTTGCGCCAAAACGGCACGGTTGTTTATCTGCATGCCAGTCCCGAAACCTTGCTGGAGCGTACCCGTTACGACAGCAACCGGCCGCTGTTGCAAGTTGCCAACCCTTTGGCCAAACTGCAAGAGCTGTATGACCAACGCGATACACTGTACCGTCAAACCGCCCATCTCGTCATCGAATCCGACAGCTGTCACAAAACGCTCAAGCGCCTGATACAGGCTTTAGGCGAATAAATACGCTTTGCAAAGGAACACCATGCGCACCCTGACTGTCCAAACTCCGTCCCATCAATACCCCATCTTTATCGGGCATAAACTGATTGAGCAGGCAGATACGCTGCTTCAGCCCTATTTAGGCAAAAAAGCGGCCATCATTACCAACGAAACCGTTGCGCCGCTTTATCTCAAACAGCTTCAGACGGCCTTAGACAGACTGGGCGTGCCGCATTTCAGCATCATCCTTCCCGACGGCGAAGAATATAAAAACTGGCAGACGCTTAACCTGATTTACGATGGCTTGATGCAAAACCGTGCCGAGCGCAAAACCACTTTAATCGCTTTGGGCGGCGGTGTGATAGGCGATATGGTCGGCTTTGCCGCGGCGACTTATCAGCGTGGCGCACCTTTTATCCAAGTGCCGACCACCTTGCTCAGCCAGGTCGATTCCTCAGTCGGCGGTAAAACCGCCATCAACCATCCGCTCGGTAAAAACATGATTGGCGCGTTCTACCAGCCGCAAGCCGTGCTGGCCGATTTGACCGCCCTGCAAACGCTGCCGCAACGCGAACTTTCCGCAGGCATGGCCGAAGTCATCAAATACGGCGCATTGGGCGATGCCGAATTTTTTGCTTGGTTGGAAGAAAATATGGCCGACCTGATGGCGCAACACCAAGAAAAAATGGCAGAAGCCGTTTACCATTGCTGCAAAATGAAGGCCGATATTGTTGCCCAAGACGAAACCGAGCAGGGCATCCGCGCATGGCTTAATCTCGGCCACACTTTCGGCCATGCCATCGAAGCCGAAATGGGCTACGGCGTATGGCTGCACGGCGAAGCCGTTGCCGCCGGTTGCGTCCTTGCTTCCCGTTTGTCGCAAATTTTGGGTAAAACCCAACAAGCCGATACCGATCGTATTGCTGCTTTAATGGAAGCCGCCTCCCTCCCGTCTGCGCCGCCTGTTTTCTCCTTTGAGAAATGGATTGAACACATGAGCCACGACAAAAAAGTCAGCAGCGGCATCATGCGTTTTGTCGGTTTGGAATGCTTGGGCAAAGCCAATATTACCGAAATTACCGATATGGAAATCCTCCGCCAAACCTTGCAGCCGTATTTGTGAGGAATGAATGAGGTTTGTTTTAAAATATAAAAAGGCCGTCTGAAAGGTATTTTCAGACGGCCTTTGGTTTTTTTAAGCGTTTTGATTCATCGGTTTAAAGCTAGATAAACTAATTTGGGTGGGTCAATCATTTAAAGCGTCTTTTTATCCAACTCGGCAATAATCAGCAAGCCGCTGTCAAAGCGTCGGCTGTCGGCCAGTTTCAGACGGCCTTGATGGCGTTTGACAATGGTGTTTGCGATGGACAGCCCCAGGCCGGTGCCTTGTTGTTCGGTGCCGAGAATGCGGTAGAAGGGGTCGATAACGCGTTGGCGCTCGCTTGGGGGAATACCGGGGCCGTCGTCTTCCACCCAGATGTTGAGGTATTCGGCGGTTTCGTCAAAGCCCAAATCTATGCGGCCGCCTTTGGGGGTGTAGCGGATGGCGTTGTCGGTAAAGGTTTTGATAAGGGTGTAGATTTCGGTGTCGTCGGCGTGGATTTGGCAGTCGTTTTCAACGGCGACGCCGATGTCTTGACCTTTGGCCAGCGCCAGCGGCATGAGTTCCTGCAAGACGCGGCGGAACTGGTTTTGCAGGCTGATCAGGGTTTTGGGGCGTTGGGTTTCGGGGGCTTGGGCGCGTGCGAGGGAAAGGAGTTGCTCGAGCAGGTGGCGGTTGCGCTGTATGCTTTGTTGCAACAGGGCGGACTGCTCGCGCGCTTCGGCGGACAGCTGCATATTGTTGAGCCGCTCTGCCTGAAGGGAAAGGGCGGTCATGGGGCTGCGCAATTCGTGTGCGGCATCGGCGATAAAGCGTTGCTGTTGGCGGACGTTTTCGTCGGTACGCTGCAACAGGTTGTTGATGGCGACAACAAAGCCTTGAATTTCGCTGGGAATGTCTTGCGTGTCCATCGGCGAGAGGTCGTTGATTTGGCGCTGTTCCAAATCGTTGGACAGGGTTTTGATGGAACGCATGGCGCGGTGGGTAATCCAGACGGTGAGCAAAATAATCAGGGGCAGGGAGAGGAGCATGGGGAGGATACTCTGCACGGCGGCCATTTCGGCCAGCTCTTCGCGATAGTCGCTTTCCTGCATGACGGCGATGCGGCCTTGCTTGGTGTTGCGGGTATAAACGCGGTAGTAATCGTCGTCGTCATCGGCCTGAATGGTGTGCAGGCCGTCTGAAATCTGCTTAGGCAGGCTGACAATGGGGTTGGGCGTATTGGGAAATTGAACGGAAATCTTGTTATCGTTGTCGAGCGAGTGATTCTCGTCATCGGCATCGCTCGGGTCGAGATAGTTTGCGACTTGGCGCAACAGGTCGTCTTGAACCTCTTGGGTCTCGTGATAAGTATCGTAATATGAAAATATGCCTGCAAGAATGGAGAGGGGCAGGAGCATACAGATCAGGGCGAGGCTGATCTTAACTTGCAGGGATTGTTTGATGGTGTGGATAAGGCGTTGCATGGTTTGTGTGTTGGTGTTATTTTGGTTTTTCAGACGGTTTGGTTGTTTTGTGCAACCAGCCAGCCGACCCCGCGGACGTTTTGAATCGCTTCTTTGCCGAGTTTTTTGCGTAAGGCGTGAATCAGGAAGTCAACGGCGTTGCTTTCGACTTCTTCGCCCCAGCCGTAGATTTTGTCTTCCAAATCGCTGCGCGACAGAATCATGCCCGGACGCAGCAGCAGGGCTTGGAGGACGGCAAATTCTTTGTTGCTGAGCATAATGGCTTGTTCCTGCCCGACCACTTCCGCCTGATGGGTGGAAGGGTTGAGCGTGATGATGCCGTTGCTCAGCAGCGTTTGCGCCTGTCCGCCGTGTCGGCGCAATACGGCGCGCATACGGGCTTGCAGTTCTGCCATGTCGAAGGGTTTGACGATGTAGTCGTCTGCGCCGCCGTCTAGGCCGTTGAGGCGGCTGTGCAAATCGTCGCGCGCGGTCACGATTAAGACAGGAACGGTACAGCCTCCGTTGCGGATTTGCGCCAATACGTCCAAACCGTCTTTGCCGGGCAAACCCAAATCCAAGAGTAGCAAATCGTATGCTTGCGCCGCCACTACTGCGGCAACTTCCGAACCGCGGCTGACCCAATCGACAGCGTAGCCGGTGTCTTTCAGGTTGGCACTGACGGCTTGGGCAATCATGGCATCGTCTTCAACCAATAATACGCGCATGGAAGTTCTCCGGAGGGTGGGTGGATAGTGATTATAACTGCACTCAATTAGTAAAAATTTAGGAACTGTCGAAAAACTGATTTTTTGCAAAAGATGAGGCCGTCTGAAATTTTGTTTTTCAGACGGCCTGTATGCTTCAATCCCGATTATTTAGGGTTTTTCTCAATCAAGGCAACCAATTGGTCGATATAGCCTTGAACAAATTCGCGCGCGGATTCGATGAGCTGGCCGTTGTCGTCAAACAGGGTAGGCGAGTTGCCGAGGAACACTTCCGGCTGGCCGGTCAGCGGCATATCGAAATACGAAAGGGCAAGGCGCAGATTTTTTTGCGCGCTATAACCGCCCATTTTGCCGACAGAATGGCTGATGATGCCGGCAGGTGTTTTTTTCCAGGCAACATCGGCATTGGGTTTGGAGCCGATGTCGATGGCGTTTTTCAGGCAGGCCGGGACGGTGCGGTTGTTTTCGGAAGTTACGAACAATACGCCGGCAGAGGCTTTGATGGTTTCACGGAACTCGGTATAGCTGGACGGAGTAGGGAAGTCGGTAACGGCGGGATCATCGTAGTCGAAGTTGTATAAAGGCAAATGGCCGATTTCGACGATTTGCGCTTCGTAGCCTTCGGGGAACATGGAAACGACGTTTTGTGCGACTTTTCGTGCGAACGAGCCTTTACGCAGGCTGCCGACCAAGATGCTGACTTTCTTTGACATGCTTTTCTCCTGTTTAATAATAAAAATGAAAACAATTCTAAATTTTAGTGTTATCTGGGGAAGCGGTCAAGGTTTCAGACGGCCTGTCAAAACGGTTTATGCTAAAATAACGGTTTCGCTGATATTTCAAATTATTATGCACGCTTCTGATTCGCAAGAGGGCGAAACGGCACACGAATACTTCGCTGACAATCCCGACTTTCCTGCTAAAACCATTGTCGCCACCTTATTCATCGGCGCATTTTTCGGTTATCTCAACGATACACTACTGAATGTCGCGCTCACGCCGATTATGAAGGATTTCGGTGTCGATAAGACCACGGTTCAATGGCTGACGACGGGCTTTTTACTGGTTATGGGGGCATTTACGCCGATTACGGCAGGCGTGATCCAATGGTTTGAAACGCGCAAAATGGTGCTGTTTACGCAGGCAACGTTTTTAGCAGGCTCACTGATTTGCGCGTTTGCACCGACGTTTGGCGTATTAGTGGTCGGGCGTATGGTGCAGGCAGTGTCTGCCGCGTTTTTTGTCCCGCTTCTGTTTAACGGCGTGTTGTCGATTTTCCCGCCCAACAAGCGTGGAACGGCGATGGGCGTCATTACCATGATGTTTACCGCCGCGCCTGCAATGGGGCCGACGCTGTCGGGCATCATCATCGACCATACGCATTGGCGCGTGCTGTTCGGCTTTACTACGCCGTTTATGTTGGTGGCGATGGTGCTGGTGGGCAAATATTTGACGGTCAATTTGAGCAACATCAGCCGTCCGAAAATTGATATGTTGTCGGCTGTGCTGTCGATTGCGGGCTTCGGCGGGCTGGTTTATGCGAGCAGTAATTTTGCCCATATGCCGTTGGTGGAATTTATCCTGCTCTTTGCCGCTTCCGTTGTGCTGGTGGGTTGGTTTGCGCACCGTCAATTCCGTTTGGCTACGCCGTTGTTGAACCTTCGTGCGTTTGAATACAAACAGTTCAGATATTGCGTTGTGATTTTGGCCGGTGCGATATTCCTGTTCTTGGGCTTGGAATTGATGGTGCCGATGTACACGCAGCAAGTGCTGATGCTGACCGGTACGGCAACCGGCTTGATCCTGATGCCTGCGAGTATTGCCCAAGCGGTTGCCGCGCCGTTGTTTGGCAAATTGTTGGACAAAAAGGGCGGACGTTTTGTCGTCTTGCCGGCAACAGTGATGCTGGTGGTGTCGCTGGCGGTATTGTGGCTGTTTCTGCGGATTGATACGCAAGTGGTAATGTTGACGGCGATGTTTACGCTGTTGGCGCTTTCCGTGTCTGCTTGTGTAACCGGCGAAACCCATGGTCTGAATGCGTTGCCGAAAACGCTCAATCCGCACGGCGCGGCGATTCTGACTACCATCAACCCGATTGCCGGTGCCATCGGTGCGGCGTTTTTTGTCGGTGCGACCAATATCGGTGAGAAACTTTCCAGCGCAGATATGCCGCAACAGGCAATGTTGGATGGTATTCATTTGGCGATGGGTTGCGCTTTGGTTATCGGTGTTGTGGTCGTCATGTTTGCGTTGCGTTTGAAAGCGCATCAGAAATAAATAAAAAGGCCGTCTGAAACGTTCAGACGGCCTAAGTACCTCGTAAGAATTTATAAGATTTTGTAACACAATGAAGTTGAAAAGTATTTTATCAGTTGGCCTGATGATGGCGGTTTGTCCGTCATGGGCTTTGGATTTCGGGCGTATTCCTGAAAATGAGATTTCCGTTTATGTGCAGGAATTGGACAGCGGCAAAGTGATTGCTGAGCACCGTGCCGATGAATTGCGCAATCCTGCTTCGACCATGAAGCTGGTAACGGCGTTTACCGCGTTTCGTATGTTGGACGGCGATTATCGTTGGAAAACCGAGTTTAAAACCAACGGCACAATCAAAGGCGATACGCTGAAAGGCAATGTGTATTGGGTGGGGAGCGGCGATCCTGTGTTTGACCAACATGATTTGGTGCAAATGCAGCAACAGATGCGCGATAAGGGCATACGCCATATTGACGGACATCTGATACTCGACCGTAGCCTGTGGGGCGATGTGAAGAACCCGGATGATTTTGCTTCCGACTCTGCCGAAAGCTTTATGACGCCGCCTGATCCCAATATGTTGGCGTATAAAACCGTTGAGCTTCGTGCTGAAAAAGAAGAAGACGGAAGCTTGGTCATCCGTACTAATCCGCCGCTGCCGAATCTGAACATTCAAAACAAATTGACACTTGAAGATAAGGAAGGGAAGTGCAGTGTCTTAAAAAACCACATGAAGACTTCCTATAAAAACAATACGCTGACCGTATCGGGCAAGCTGCCGGAAAGCTGCTTGGGCAAAGAGCTGTATCTGAATATGTACAGCATGAAAGAATATGTCGGCAAAAGTTTTGTGAACCAATGGCGCCAACAAGGCGGTACGGTTTCAGACGGCCTGACGACAGGTGCTGCGCCTCATGATGCGCATGTGTTGGCGAGCCATCTATCCAAACCGCTTACCGATATTCTCACCGATATGAACAAGCATTCTAATAATCTGATTGCCCGTTCGGTTTTCCTTAAATTTGCCGGAAACATGTCTGATTACAAACTGGCGCAGACTAAGGCCGCGTCTATCGTAAAAAGTGAGCTGGCGGTTGCCGGTATCAATACGGAAGGGCTGGTGTTGGAAAACGGCTCAGGCTTGTCCCGCGTAGAACGGCTCAATGCGCGAATGATGGCGCAAATGTTGGAAAAAGCCTACTTCAGCCCGTTTAAAAACGAGTTTATCAGTACGCTGCCGATTGCCGGTAAAGACGGCACGCTTAAAACACGCTTGAAACAGCCCGGTGAAAACCTGCGCCTCAAAACCGGTACACTCAAAGATGTCCGCGCACTGGCTGGGTATTGGTTGGGCGAAAAGCCGTTGTTGGTTGTCGTGATTATCAACAGCCAAAAGTCAACCGATTATTTACGCGACTTGGATAAACTGGTGTCTAAAATTGTTCAGCCCGGTGGCGAACATTGGATTGATGCTAAGGCTTCCTGCATGATTAGGTATCAGGCTTGATAAGTTAAAAAAGGCCGTCTGAAAATGCATTGACGTTTTCAGACGGCCTTTGTGTAAGAAGGGGAGGCAAGTATTTATGTCTATTTTGAATAGATGATATAGGGATTTAATGGATAAGCGTTTGGTGTGAATCCGCTTGAGATAGATGGTCTTTCAGGGTTTAAACCGTATGTCTGCTTTATTGCGTTGCCCTGTTTTATTTTATCTAAAATAGCTGGATTTTTTATAAAAAGGCATAGGGTACAGACGAAAAAAATACCGGTAAAAACCGGTATTTTTTACTTTTAACTTGATGGCGCGGCGGACGGGGCTCGAACCCGCGACCCCCGGCGTGACAGGCCGGTACTCTAACCAACTGAGCTACCACCG